>JBBDXJ010000158.1:0-29756 GCA_040902445.1 Cyclobacteriaceae bacterium
TTCTTGACAATTGTATTGGCAGTCCTCATCGGGGTAATCCTGGCCTCCGCATTCTCCGCTATTCTGGTTTACGCCACTGATCTTGTTCCAGGAAAGATAGGCACCATCGCTGGTTTATTTTTTGGTCTCGCTTTTGGAATGGGGGGTGTGGGATCAGCTGTTCTGGGAAATCTCGCTGATCACACCAGTATTGAATTTGTATTCAGGGTGTGTGCTTTTTTACCGCTCATAGGCATTGTCACCGGCTTCCTTCCGGATGTAGAACATAAAAACGCAACTTGAATATCCCCTGATCAGTTCCAGCTAGTGCATCTAACATCAACTTTACTTCCCGGTTCACCAGTTACAATTTCACAACGGGTTGGCTACTCTCACATCCGTGTTGGAGTTACCTGCAAATCTTTACCGAAGGGTTGATTGTAAAAACGTTTTCCTGTAGCCTTGTACATGGCGTTGGCAAGTGCAGCAAACACAGGCGGAAACAACGGCTCGCCAAGACCGGTCGGATCATGTTCGTTTTGCACGAAATGTACCTCAATTGATTTGGGTGCCTCCTTCATTCTGATCAGGCGATATTTGTCGAAGTTATTTTTTTCAGGCACGCCGTCAACGAACGTCACTTCACCGAACAGAGCATTCCCAATGCCGTCCACAATACTTCCTTCAGCCAGGTTGGCCGCTGCGTCAGGGTTGACTACAATGCCACAGTCCGCTGCGGCATACACTTTCTGAATGACGGGCATGTTGTTTTGCATCTCAAGATCAAGTACCTGGGCTACATAACTGTTGTGGCAGAAATAGGCTGAAACTCCCCGGTGAACATTGGTTTGAGATTCATTCCATTTGGATTTCTCCCTCACCAATTTCAACACTCCTGCATAACGTTCCGGATCATAGTCGTTGTTCGATCCAACAGGATTGTTCATGGCACGTTCCAAAAGTTCGAGACGGAATTCAATCGGATCTTTTCCCGCAAGTTCTGCCACCTCATCAAGGAACGACTGTTCGGCCGCTGCTATGAAATTGGATCTTGGTGCCTGAATGAACCAACGGTAATGTTGGACTCAATTGTCCAATCCTCAGCAAGATAATTATCCACAGCACCTGCCGGGAACCTGTTGGCAGCAAGTGGACTTTCCGGAATACCCCCAGCCTTTACATGAAAGGCGATCAGGCTATTGTTAGTATCTAACGCAGCCCGATACATTGCATGGTAGGCCGGGCGATAAATGCCGGAAGTCATGTCGTCTTCACGAGTGTATATAAGTTTAACAGGCGCATTCATTTTCCGGGAAATGAGAGCTGCTTCCACTAGCCAGTGTGCATAAGACCGCCGTCCGAATCCTCCACCCAGACGTGTCATCTGTATATCTATCTTGTCAAGGGGTAAGCCGAGCCGGGCCGACAATGTTTGCTCTGTAAACTCCGGTTTCTGTAATGGTCCCACGAGCTCAGCCTTCTCTGCAGTTACATGTGCAAAAAAGTTCATCGGTTCCATGCAATTGTGGGCAAGGAAGGGAGCAGTATACGTTCGCTCTATAATCCGTGAGGCGTCCTTAAACGCTTTCTCCGGGTCTCCATCTTTACGACGCACATTTCCCGGTTTGGCCGCCATTTCTGCCATTCTTAATTTGTGGTCAGCAGTGCTTTCAAGTCCTGCAGGAACATGGAAAGTTTGTGTTCCTCCAGAGGAATTCTTTATTACAGTGTGATCAGAAAAGAGTTCCCATTCGACATTTAATGCCTTTTTTGCATTCAGTACTTCCCAAGTGGTGTTACCTGCCACAACCACCAGATCGGTAAAGGTACAAGTATCAAAATTCTGCCTTTCGTAATCATCTTGTAAGGTCTTAATGGTGAAAATGTCTTTTATGCCGGGCATTTTCCTTGCCGCCGAGTCATCCAGCGACTTGAGTTTCATCCCGAAGGCCGGGGGGTGAGTGATCATGGCAATAAGCATCCCCGGGCGGTGGTAGTCGATGCCGAACAACGGTTGTCCTTTTACAATCTTTTCCCCGTCTACATTCCTGCGGGAGGTGCCAATAATCCTGAAGTCCTTCTTATCCTTAAGCTGTACTTCTTTGGGCACGGGAATTTGGGCGGCCGCCGAAGCCATCTCGCCATAGCCCACCGACTTACCGCTTTTCTTGTGATGCAATACACCTGCCTCAGTAGTGATCTCTCCTGCGGGCACCTGCCATGCCTGTGCCGCTGCCTGTTGCAGCATATGCCTTGCGGTGGCGCCAGCCATCCGAAGGCCCTGCCAACCCTGTCGGATTGCCTGACTACCACCAATAGTTTGGCGGGTATACAAATTCGTATTGAGAGGCGCCTGTTCTACAATTACCTTTTCCCATTCCGTATCAAGTTCCTCCGCCACAATCATGGGCATCGAGGTTTTCACGTTCTGTCCGCCTTCAGGATTAGGTGACATGATAGTAATGAGGCCGTTCTCGCCTATCTTCAAAAAGCCGTTCAGGTTGAACCACTCTTTTGGAAGGGTAAGTACTTCTTCCGGTGTAGGCTTGCATCCGGCCAACCAGCTAAAGCTTAGCATCATGCCGCCGCCCGCGAGGGCAGAAACCTTTAAGAACGATCTTCGGTTTATGGCTGTCTTTACTTGTGTCATTTTCGGAAAATTTAAAGTGATTAAGCAGCTTTTTTTTCAACGGCCTTGATCCGGAGATAAGTGCCAAATCGGCATAGGTTGCCGTTCATCGCAGCTTCAAATTGATTCGTCAATGGGATTCGGATTGTTCTTCAAAATGCAACTGCTATCATGATCCGACCAGGAAGACTAAGGTTACCTTCACAACGGTATGGCTACTATCACATCCGTGAGGAAGTTACCTGTAAATCCTTGCCGAAAGGTTGATCGTAAAAACGCTTTCCCGTAGCCTTGTACAAGGCGTTGGCAACTGCGGCAAAGACGGGGGGAAACAACGGCTCGCCAAGACCTGTCGGATCATGGTCGTTTTTCACGAAATGTATCTCAATTGACTTAGGTGCCTCTTTCTGTCTGATCATGCGATACTTGTCGAAGTTATTTTTTTCAGGCACGCCGTCGAGGAACGTCATTTCACCGAACAGAGCATTTCCGATACCGTCTACAATCCCACCTTCGCCCATGTTCGCAGCTGAGTCAGGATTGACTACAATTCCACAGTCCACTGCCGCATATACTTTATGAATTACCAGGTTATTGTTTTGCATCTCAAGATCAAGTACCTCGGCTACGTATGAATTGTGGCAGAAATAGGCTGAAACTCCGCGGTGGACATTGGCCTGTGACTCGCTCCATTTGGATTTCTCCTTCACCAATTTCAAAACCCCGGCATAGCGGTCCGGATCATAGTCGTTGTTGGAACCCACTGGTTTGTTTCTGGCGCGTTCCAAAAGTTCAAGGCGAAACTCGATTGGATCTTTTCCCGCAAGTTCTGCCACCTCATCCAGGAATGATTGTTCGGCGCCGGCAATGAAATTCGATCTGGGCGCGCGGAATGCTCCAATCGTAATGTTGGATTCTAATGCCCAACCCTCTGCGAGATAATTATCTACTGCACCAGCCGGAAAGCGGTTTGCCGCAACCGAATGCTCAGGGATGCCACCGCCTCGCACGTGAAATGCAATCAGATCATTGTTCTCGTCAAGCGCGGCCTTGTACGTCGCCGTGTACGTAGGTCGATAAATGCCATAGGTCATGTCATCCTCGCGTGTATACACCATCTTGATTGGCGCGTTCAGTTTTTGGGAAATGACAGCTGCCTCGACCATATGATGTGCATAGGCTCTTAATCCAAATCCTCCTCCCATTCTTGCCAATTTGATGTGGATCTTTTCTTTTGGTAGACCTAAGCGCGCAGAAAGAGCTTGCATAATAAACTCAGGTGCCTGAGTGGGTCCATATATCTCTGCCTTTTCCGCTGTAACATGGGCAAAACAGTTGACCGGCTCCATGGTATTGTGCGCCAGGTACGGAGCTGAGTAGGTTCGCTCAATAACTTTGGAGGCTTTTTTAAATGCTCCTTCCGGATCACCATCTTTTCGGAGCACATCCGCAGGCTTTTTCGCCATCTCGGCCATCCTGATTTTATGTCCCTCGGTGCTCTCCAAACCGCCAGGGATTTTTATGGTTTGTTTACCTCCGCGACCCTGGACAATTATATTCGAGTCGGAAATTTTTTCCCATTCTACTTTCAGCGCTTTCTTGGCGTTCATCACTTCCCAGGTGGTATTTCCCACGACGACCACTAACTCAGTGAAACTGGTTGTGTCGAAGCCGTTTCGTTCATAATCGTCTGCAAGAGTTTTAATCGTAAATACGTCCTTGATGCCGGGCATGGATCTCGCTGCAGAATCATCTACCGATTTCACTTTCAATCCAAATGCAGGAGGATGGGTGATCATGGCAATCAACATTCCTTCCTGGGTATGATCGATCGCAAACAATGGTTTGCCAGTCACGAGATTCATTCCTTCCACGTTTTTCCTGGAAGTGCCGATGATTTTAAAATCACCGACTTTTTTTAATGAAACTTCTTCTGGAACGGGAAGTCCGGCTGCCTTGGAAGCCATTTCACCATAACCTGCTTTTTTGCCACTCAACTTGTGGTGCAGAATGCCGGCCTCGGTGGTAATCTCCCCGGAGGGAACGCTCCAGGCCTGTGCGGCTGCATTGATGAGCATTTGCCGGGCAGTAGCTCCTGCAGTCCTGAGGATTTTCCATCCCTGACGAATGGACTGGCTACCACCTGTAAACTGGCGTTCAAATCGTTCAGGATAGAAATCGGCTTGTTCCACGATGACGTTCTTCCAATCTACGTCCAGCTCATCAGCCACGATCATTGGCAAGGATGTCTTGACATTTGATCCAAATTCAGGGTTCGGAGCCATCAGGGTAACCACTCCGTTTTCTCCGATTTTGATATAGCTGTTCAACTCGAACCATTCCTTAGGAAGTGCCAGTGCTTCTTCCTCAGATGTAGGTTTGCATCCTGCCAGCCAGCTAAAGCTAAGCATCATGCCACCACCTGCCAACGCAGATACTTTTAGGAATGATCTTCGGTTTATAGTTGTTTTTACGAGTGTCATTTGTCGGGAAGGTTAAAGTGTTTAGGAATTCGCGGCAGTTTTAACGGCAGCCTTTATCCGGAGATAAGTGCCACATCGGCAAATATTACCATGCATGGCAGACTCAATTTGCTCGTCTGTAGGATCAGGGTTATCCTTTAGAAATGCAACAGCGGTCATGATCTGTCCTGTCTGACAATATCCACATTGTGCAACATCGTGTTCAAGCCAGGCTTTTTGAACGGGATGATCGCCATTCTCCGAAAGCCCTTCGATGGTTGTAATCTCCTTGTTTTCAACGGATGCAATAGGCACCACACAGGAGCGAACGGCATTGCCTTCTAACATGATTGTGCAGGCTCCGCATTGAGCCATTCCGCATCCGTACTTCGTTCCTACCAGATTCAAATGATCCCGCAGCACCCACAATACAGGTGTTTTAGGGTCAACGTCCACCGATTGCTTTTGCCCGTTGATATTCAAGTTGATCTTTGCCATAATGTTTTATATTATAACTAGAGTTTTATGCGAATTGATGAATCAAGATAGTAAGCGTAGCCCTGATAACCATATGTTTTTCAAACAAGAAGTTATGAAAATCAAACACCCGGTATACCTTGAGGTTTGAGATCTTGCCTCTAACACAAAATCATTAACAAATTACCTTTCTACCCGTTTTTGTTCTTCTCCGGTATACCGGTCGCCATGTATCGTAATCCCGGACATAGCTGCGTCAAGTTCTCGCAACTCTTCTGGTCCAAACTGTATATCGGCTGTCATCAGGTTTTCCTGCAAGTGGGCCAGTTTCGTAGTGCCTGGAATTGGAACGATCCACGGTTTCCTGGCGAGTAACCAGGTCAACGCTACCTGCGAAGGAGTCAATCCTCTTTGGTGTCCAAAATCAATAAGCGCCTCGATAATAGGCCTGTTCAGCTTCATTGATTCCGACGTAAAACGGGGTAATCCGGCCCGGTTATCATTTGCCGCATAGAATTTTGTTTGCTCATTCAACATTCCACTGAGATAACCCCGGCAAAGGGGGCTGTAAGGAATAAAGCCAACCCCGAGTTCCTCGAGTGCAGGAAACACACTGTCCTCCGGCTTATCCCACATCAGGGAATATTCACTTTGAACAACAGTAAGAGGTTGAACAGCATGTGCTTTCCGGATGGTTTCCGCACTTGCCTCGCTAAGTCCAAAGCGTCTTACTTTGCCTTCTTTAATTAATTCTTTAACAGTCCCCGCTACATCTTCAATGGGCACATTGGGATCAACGCGATGTTGGTAGAGCAGATCAATGTAATCGGTCTTAAGTCGTTTAAGAGATTGTCCGACAACTTCGCGCACATGCTCCGGACGACTATTCAGTCCGGCCATTTTTCCGTCCTCAATGTTGAAACCAAATTTAGTGGAAATCATTACATCTTTCCGCAAAGGAGCAAGTGCCTCGCCCACCAATTCTTCATTGGTGAACGGTCCGTAAACTTCGGCAGTGTCAAACAAATTAACTCCCAGTTCAACTGCTTTACGAATTAGTGATATCGATACTTTCCGGTCAGGAATATGGCCGCGGTGGTAGCTCATGCCCATACATCCCAAACCAAGTGCTGATACTTGCATACTGTATTTTCCTGATCCTAGCGTGCGGTTTTTATTGATTTTCTCTGGCGCTGCGACATGATGCCGGGAGCCTGTCACGCCACCAGCTTTCGCATTGCTGAAGCCAGGAGCTGCGATCAATGAAGCTCCCACAGTTGCACTCACTTTCAGGAAACCCCTCCGGTCAGTCGTTGTATTGTTTTGTTTTTGTTCTGCTGCCATAGTGATGAATGTTAATGCGTTGAAATTTGTGTCACAAACTATTTGCGCTTCTGTCATTCGAAGTGCATTCATATCAATAGACTCCTTAAACATTTCTGAACTTCACCGGGCTTATCTGTACATACTTCTTGAAGAAGTTATTGAAATGCGTAACCTCCGCGAATCCCTGGTTGAAAAACTTCATACTGGTTCAGCTGACCATAGTGATGAAAGAGCTGCTGATTGAAAATACAATAGATGCCCTCGCGGATCTTATCGAGGTGTTCCCACTTGTATGGAATTTGTGGATTGGAGAACGACAGTGCCTGTTTTCCTATTTTAATCACCCGATCGGCAAAGTGGACCTCGCTGTTGCCTTTCACCAGCATTATCTTGTAAAAATCTCTTCTTCGATAAGGGATATTGGTTGGTCTGCCCTCAACATACGGTTCCAATCGAAACAGGTTGAAATGCCCGATCTCATCCGGAACAATACCCGGTGTCTGCTCGAATTTTCGTTTATAAAATTCTTGTATCGACTCAATCGTGTCCATTCAATCGAATTTACAACTTTCGCCAGGCAAAACCCTGGCTCAAGCTTTATTGGTGTTTGTGGTAGACTTTTTTTTCAATACAAAGGAAGGTACCAACCGGTCCATTTCTAAACAAATTTCAAATCAATACTTACGATTTTCAAACAGCGTTAGCGGCAATTCTATTGGCCTTGAAACGACAATACATTAAAGTTATTCATCTGCTGAAGGCCACCTCACCGAAAGTAGCAGGCACTTCCATGGGTGATGAGGAAATTAAAGGTAGAGGATGAGTTTGCAGAAGTCCGGGCTCAAGAAAAGGAATTGATCATTCGCAACGCGCTTGCCGAAACCTCGCTTAAATTTCTCGAACAATCGCATGGTAAAGAACAGGAAGTGAACGAGCACCTGAAGAATCTGTCAGCTAAGCTGAGGACTGATCTAAGTATTTTTCAAAAAGACTTCGAAGACTTTAACAAAGCAAGCAAGCAGTCATTGAGCCGATACCAGGATATTTATTTAGCCTTATTGGACGAGCAGCGAAGGGCACTTCGTGAACTCAATCGCAAAGAGGAATACGATGAAGAATTGATCCGGAAGTATCTTTCACTTGTTGACCTTGAAGAGACGAAACTCCGTGGAGTATCATTTAGCCAATGATTATCTTTTTGAAAGTCACCTTGTGAACTCAACGAGGGATGTTTTATGTCTCGGATAACAAAGGGTAGTAAAGAGTCAACATGATGTCCAGGTAGGCCGCTTCAACTTTTGCTTTAGAAGGCATCAAGTATTAAATCCATCGTAACGCTTCGGTTTTAGTGAATATTAAAAGAATTCTCCGCCAATTCATTGAATTTAGTCGGGAATTTTCAAACTTCAATACCTGAATTCTGAATTTTGAATTACGCTGTTCACCGAACTCGTGTTTCGGCAGCGTTCAGGCCAACTCGTAAAAGTGTTAAGCACATCATATATCATGATCATTGACTGCGCAGAATATTGTGAGGGCAAAAGGGTCGCAAAAGTAGACGTTGCACACGTCAACGAAGTGCTCAAAAAACCTAACCGGTTTATCTGGATTGGCATGCAGGAACCCGATGATGTAATGCTCAAAACCATTCAGAAGGAATTTGGGCTACATGATCTTGCCATTGAAGATGCGCTGCGCGCTCATCAGCGTCCAAAGATTGAGAGCTATGCTGATACCCTTTTTGTTGTACTTCGAACGGTGCAAATGAAGCAGGGCAGTGTTGATCTGGGCGAGACTCATTTTTTCGTTGGTCACAATTTTATCGTTAGTGTTCGTCATGGATCGTCTATTGCTTATGTTGATGTGCGGGCCAGATGTGAAAGCACACCGCACTTGCTATCCAAAGGACCTGCATTTGCACTCTATGCTTTAATGGACTCGATTGTTGACCAGTATTTTCCCGTGATCAACGCGCTCGAGGATGACCTTACTGATATAGAGGAGAATATATTTCATGAGAAGTTAAGACGGGATAATACTGCAAAAATCTATTACCTGAAACGTCAGCTACTGGATGTTAAGCGCTCGGTTTCACCGCTCATTGATATTTGCAATCGGCTTATGCGTTTTGATTTGAAATTCATTGATGAGGAGACCAGGCCGTATTTTCGGGATGTTTATGACCATGCTGTGCGCATTAATGAAATGGTGGACAATTCACGCGAATTGTTATCTGCTGCATTGGAAGCTAACCTCTCGATGATCAGCATCTCTCAGAATGAAATTGCGAAGCGATTTGCGGCATGGGCAGCGCTGATCGGTGTGCCGACGATGATTGCCGGAATTTATGGAATGAATTTTTCTTACATGCCGGAGCTGACATGGGAGTGGAGTTACCCTGCCGTCATAGCAGGCACAATCGGCATTTGTTTATTTCTATATTTTCGATTCAAACGGTCGGGTTGGGTGTAGAAACAGTATAAAACAATCAAAGGGCAGGTTTTATTCTACTCTGTAAAAATAGTTTAGACTTCAGTTTTCTTCCCAAGCGCCAACACCAGACAGAGAACAGAAAGAATCAGGGTTACCGGGGTAAAAATAATTCTCTCTGTTTCATTTACAGATAGGAGGTTTCCCACAGTATTCAACGCAAAAAGCAGAACCATTGCCCAGACACCTATACGTGAAATGGTTTCGTTTATCCGAAAATGTAGAAATCCTGAATGCTGGGCCACGATGGCAATCATAAGAATATTCAAGATAATTGAAATGGCCTCAAACGTAATCATATCATCGGTGCTCTTCAGCCGTCCTCCCCAGGCGATAGAGTAAGGAATAATTCCACTCAAAATCAAAAGGTGAAAGATAATTACCAGACTTAACATAGTAATCACAGCAATAGAGGCAGCCCTGAACCTTTTCGATGTCATATTTAGTCCCTCCGCGAAGATATTTTAAGCCGGCAATTGTAGAATTATTTTATTGTGATCCTGTGGGGAGGACCGGAAAAGCGCTAACGGAATCTTAAATATAGATCCAATTTTCCGCTATTTTTATACATGCTTTCCAAACCAGATATTGCACCGAACCTTCCATCCCTAAACATCATTCTTATGAAGATCGCAGCTTTTACGTTTTTTGTATTTTCTTTTCTGACAGTCTTTTCACAGACTGCGTCGAGAAATGGCTATGCCGATATCGAACAAAGAACATTTGTCTACAAGACCGTGGGAAGACTTCCCATAGAACTTGATTTTTTTCAAACGAAGGGTAACAAGGAATTAAAGCCGGTTGTTATCTGGATCCATGGCGGTGCACTGATGGCGGGAAGTCGCAAAGGTCTCCAGGAAGTGCAAAAAAGATTCTACATCGACGCCGGGTATTCTATTGCATCCATTGATTATCGATTGGCACCTGAAACAAAACTGCCAGCTATCATCGAGGATCTGACAGATGCGGTTCAGTGGGTTCGCCTGAACAGCGCGAAACTGCTGAACGTTGATAGCACAAGAACATTCGTCGTAGGACATTCGGCCGGAGGCTACCTGGCATTGATGACAGGATATGTGTTGAAGAATCCGCCAAATGCCATCGTCTCGTTTTATGGCTATGGTGACATCCAGGCTGATTGGTACAGCAAACCAGACTCGTTTTATCTCACCAGAGAGCGGGTGACGGAAGAACAAGTCCGGAAATTGGTGAGCGATTCTGCCATCACATCATCTCCCCTGAGGAATCGTGGTGATGTCTATCTTTACAGCCGGCAAAATGGTAAATGGCCTTTGATGGTAGGTGGTCGTGATCCTGAAAAGGAGGCGTCGTGGTTTTATCAATACTGTCCTCTGAAAAATATTCACGCTAACTATTCACCTGTGTTGCTGATCCATGGTGATAAAGATTCTGATGTTCCGTTTGAACAGTCAGTTTTTATGGACCAGGAACTGACGTCGAAGAAGATAAAACACCACTTCATCAGGATAAAGAACGGTGAGCATGGTTTTGATCGAGCCTTCGATACGCCCGAGGTAAAAAAAGTATATGCAGACATTGCGGCATTTTTGAAAGAGCACCAATAAATAAAAGCCAGCCATATTCCGTAATTCCCAATTTTGGCGAATTCAGAAAAAAAAACCAAACAGCAGCACGATCCATACCGTACATCAATACCACATCATTCGTCCTGATCACATCTGCTTTCGTTATCGATGTGTCCTTAGAGCAATGACGCATCATATTTATCATTATCTTAGAGTCCAAATTGCTAAACCCCTTCAGTTAGTTGTCATGCCAAAACTGCATCGTCTTTTCTTTGCGCTTGTGCTATTGCCTGCGTCGTTCAGTGCTGTTGCGCAGTGTAGCGAATGGGACAAGCTGTTACATTATAAGTACGCAATCCTCGGCGATGCCGCCCATGACAGGTTCGGAAATGTCTATGTGGTTGGATCCTACTTTACGGATGGCTTCACGCTAGGATCGAATACTTTTACGCTCCCGGTTGGAGGCGCCGGAGCATTCATCGCGAAATTCGACAAGAATAATTCGCTTGTATGGGCAACCAGTCCGTCAACCGGTTATCGTGCTTTT
The DNA here is from genome assembly GCA_040902445.1 of Cyclobacteriaceae bacterium. GTDB lineage: Bacteria > Bacteroidota > Bacteroidia > Cytophagales > Cyclobacteriaceae > Chryseosolibacter. The sequence continues at coordinate 11,458 of JBBDXJ010000158.1, forward strand.
GCGAGGGAGATCGAGGTTGACGCAAACGATAACGTCGTAGTCGCAGGAGATTTCGATACGTCCGTTTCATTCGAATGTATCACTTTACAGGGATCAGGTCGTTCAGACATTTTCGTGGTCAACTTTATGCAGGATGGAACCCCTGTGTGGGCGACGGCCTCTACGGGTGTCGATGATTCGGGTGTGGCAGGGCTTAGCATGTCGCCCAATGGCAACATCATTCTTATAGCAACCTTCGTGGAGAAAAGCGATGTTACCCGCGATCTCACTGAGCCGGATGTCACGATGGGGGGTGTGCCTGTTAAAACTGGCGCAGTCGACCAGGTTAATGCCGGATATGATTCATTTATCGCGGCGATCCGTCCCGATGGGACGGTAGCGTGGACGCAAGGTATAGGAGGAGATGGTAATGAGTATGATTATGTCTGTGGCGTGGCTACGGACTCTGCAAATAACGTTATAGTTACCGGTTTCTTTTCCTCACCTCAGATTTCTTTCGATGGTCATATAGTCCACAAATTCGCGGTTTCAGAAAACTACTTCCTGGCAAAAATAAACCCGGAGGGACAAACACTATGGGTCAGGGAAACAGAGGGAGGAATCAATCAGAGTGGGTGGGGTGTCGCGACGGATCCAGACCATAATATTTTTGTCGCCGGTCGTTTTTACGGTGATGCGAAGTTTGGACTAATTACCTTACAGGGTAAGGGCGATGCCGATGTGTTTGTTGCAAAGTTCACTCCGGAAGGAACAAACCTTAACGCTATCTCTATTGGAAACGATAATTTCGATGCGGGTAGCGACGTTGAAGTCAATAGTAAAGGTCAAGTCCTGGTGTCGGCCTACTACAACAGTAATTATCTGGAAATCGGAAGCTTCTCCTCTTCTAAATTGGATTTGTCTCTTGCTGATTCTTTCATAGCCACCTTAAGCAACGACCTGACTACTGTAGAATGTGCCAGGTTTATCACAGGTGACGGAGAGTCGGTCGTCTGGGATTTCGAACTTGATCCTTTCGACAATACCATCGTAAGGGTAGATCGTGGTGGTATGAATGGTGCAACGCAGTTTGATTCGCAGATTGTAACTGATCCGGATTATTTTTCGGTGATCGCCATACTCGGAAATAACCCTGCAACCGACGAGGGTGAAACACCTGGTCCCGGTTTTCCAAACTTCTCACTCGGAAAGGACTCCACGCTCTGCATAGGGCAGAAGTTAAGCCTGTCGGTGCAGCAATTTTGCAATGCAGCGTATAAGTGGAACACAGGCAGCACCAGTCCAGGTATTGAAGTAACGCACGCAGGTGTCTACTGGGTTGACGTAACATGGAAAGACAACACGGTCCGTGATGAAATCAGCATTTCTTATTATGAGCCTCTCGTCGTGAGCCTTGGCCACGATCAGGCTATCTGCCCTGGGGGCACAATAACCTGGACCCTTCCGGTTTATGTTGATGCCACCTACCGGTGGAGCGATGGTAAAGATTCTCATAAGAAAACAGCAACCCTCCCCGCAACGTACTGGGTGGAGACTTCAAATCGTTGCGAGACTGTCCGGGATACGGTCATGCTGCAGATCAAATCTCCAGCTGTCGTTGACCTGGGAAGTGACATCGTTGCTTGCAAGGGCGCTGACGTCACATTGCATTACACTGCTGCCGCTGGCGAAACATTGCTTTGGTCCGACGGATCGACCACGTCGTCGCTTTCGGCTACACAATCGGGCACGTATAATCTAACCGTAAATAATGGCTGTATTGACACGACCGACGAAGTAGAGGTAACCATTATGGCGCCAGGCGAAGTTGAAATCCCGAATGTTGTGACCCACAACGGGGACGAAAAAAACGATCGGTTTCTGTTACCCCATGACGTTCAAAACTGTTCACTTCTCATCTGCAACCGCTGGGGAGAAAAAGTATTCTATGCGCAGGTGTACGAAAACAACTGGCCTCAGGGAAATATTAGCCCCGGTGTTTATTTCTACACCATGCGTGCCGATTGCATTCCTGAGTCTAAAGGAACAATTCATCTTGTGGACTGAAGATGGTGCTCAAAGCCGATGCATGATCTTGAAATATGGCGCCTGGCCCATATGCCAAACGAATACCAAATCATCCACAGGCGTTGTTCTGACGTACTACCTTTTGCCAGTGAATCAGGGAATATCACTTGCCAACATAGAAAAATAAGCTGCTCCAGAGTCTCAGCCCAACTTCAATTACTTGTCCGCTGTGAGTTACGAGGCGGGTACGATTTCAGTAAACAATTTATTTAACTTACTGATTATCAGTTGATAACAGGTTATTATTTGTTCAAGTTGAACGTCCAGGGAGGTTTTCAACTCAAAAATTTTTCCATTTAGATATAAACTGCAATTGCGAATAATATAACTTCGTTTATATTTACTGCAATTACGACTAATATACGATTTATGAAGAAAACAAAACTCGGTGAGTTTGAAGAGCTTGTATTACTCACGGTGGCTGCCTTACAGCAGGAAGCGTATGGTGTGGAGATCAAACGGGAACTTGAATCGCGGTTGAAGGAGAAACTAAGTGTGGGATCAATCCAGTCTGCACTTAAGCGTATGGAGCAGAAGGGTTTTCTCACATCCCAGTTCGGCGAGGCTACGCTGAAAAGAGGAGGCAAACGCAAGCGCATTTACGCGACTACTTCCTATGCCCATAAAGTACTGGCTGAGATGAAAGAGATAAGAGCCGGATTATGGGATTCCATCCCCAGACTTGTAGAGGAACTGAAAGTGATATGAGTCAACGCAACGATAACGATATCCGTCCACCCGGGTGGCCCCTGAAGCTGATGAGGCTCCTTGTGAAAAAAGAATATCTGGAGGAGATCGAGGGTGACATGGAAGAGATCTTCCTGGACAATGTAGAGCAATTATCTCTTGCAAAAGCCAGGCGGATCTACACATGGGAAATGCTCAAACTCGTTAGGCCAATCTTGTTAAGAAATTTAAAACAAACGCCCACCTTTTATCAATATGCCATGTACAAAAACTATTTCAAAATTGCCTGGAGAAATCTGATTAAAAAGAAAGCCTATTCCTTCATTAATATAAATGGACTCGCATTAGGTATTGCCTGTTGCATTTTGATTTTCATGTATGTTCAGGATGAACTGTCCTATGATAATTATCATGAAAAAGGAGAACGGATTTACAGGGTGATTCATGGGTCAACTGATACGAAGGAGGGAGCTTCAGCATATCCATTTTGGGTTTGGAACAATGCGCCCATTGGCCCCGCTCTTAAAAATGATTTTCCCGAAATCGAGAAGGTAGTTCAGTTTTCAGGAAGATCGGATATTTTGCTCAGCCATGAAGACAAGATGTATCAGGAAGATGGAGTATTCTTTATGGATTCCACTGTCTTTGATGTATTCAGTTGGGAGTTGCTGCAGGGTAATCCTAAAACCGCACTGGCTGCTCCCTACAACATTGTGCTGACGGAGAGTACTGCGCGAAAATATTTCGGCGACGAAGATCCACTTGGTAAATCATTAAAAGGCAGTGGATCATCGGGAAGGTCGGCTGAAGGGGATTACACAGTGACAGGAGTGATTGCGGAACTCCCGTCAAATTCACATTTTCGTTTCAACGTCCTGCTCTCGATGAGCACATTTAGAAAGACCAGGCCCGAGGTATTTGATTCGTGGGGCTACGTCGATTTTTATACTTATTTCCTTGTAAGAGAACAATTCGATGAAGTAGCCTTCAGGCGGAAAATCCCGGATTTTATAAAAAGGCACATAGGAGAACCGGATTCAAAATATACAATTGCCATCGAACCTCTTAAGGATGTTTACCTCAGAACAAACGCAGAGAGACAGCCGGGAGAAACCGGTAGTTTATCCAACATCTATGTCTTCTCCATCATTGGCTTCTTTATCCTCGTAATAGCCATGATCAATTTTATGAACCTTTCGACCGCCAGATCAATGGAGCGGGGAAAAGAAGTTGGGATCAGAAAATCAATTGGTGCCGATCGCAGGAGTTTAATATCTCAATTTCTCGGCGAATCATTGATCATCGTTTTTCTTTCAACGTTAATCGCGATCACTATTGTTTTCATTGCGTTACCGAATATGGTGGATCTTACGGGAAAAGAACTTAAGATCCAAAGCTTCCTTACGTGGCAAACGGTTTCGTTATTCATCGGAACAATGTTAGTGATCGGGCTGGTAGCCGGTTCGTATCCTGCGCTGGTTCTTTCTGGTTTTAATCCTGTAATGATTTTGAAAGGAATTACGAGATCAAACGCAGGTGGTGCAAATCTGAGAAGAGGGTTGGTGGTTTTCCAGTTCAGCCTTTCGATTGCACTGATTGCCGGAGCCATCATCGTGTACTTTCAAATGAATCATCTTCTGGATAAAGATCTTGGATTCGATAACGAACGAATGCTTGTCCTGGATTATAATTATGACGGGGTTGTCAATGGAAAGACGGAGGTTCTGAAAGCTGAAATGGAAGCCAATCCCGCTGTTATATCAGTAGCTTTTTCCAGGAGTGTTCCCGGAAGTTATTATCCTCATGCAGGTACTGCAATACAAGCGCCCGACGGAGAAATGAAAGGGATGGGTCAACCCATTTTCCAGGTTGGGATGGATTTTATTACGCACTTTGGTTTGGAGCTTGTGGCAGGACGGACGTATTCCAGAGAACATCCATCAGATTCCAGTAAGGCGCTTGTTATCAATGAAGCTACTGCAAAGCAATATGGCTATAGCAATCCTGCCGATATCGTTGGTAAAAAATTCAGTCAATGGGGAAGAGAGGGTGAAGTCATTGGTGTTGTGAAGGATTTCAATTACACCTCGTTACACAGAAATATTGAACCTTTGACGTTGCCGTTCGCGCCGTATGAAAGCAGATACTTATCGCTTAAAATTAAATCTGAAGATATGGCAAACACCATTAAAGCTGTCGGAGAGGCCTGGAGTCGCCTGGTGCCACACAGACCCTTTCTGTATAGTTTTCTCGACGATGACTTTAACCGCCAATACCAGTCGGATTTCATCTTCAGAAAATTGTTTACAATATTCTCGTGTCTTGCAATATTCATTGCCAGTCTGGGCCTGTTGGGTTTGGCTACGTACACAGCTGAGCAGCGGACCAAAGAAATAGGTATCCGGAAAGTATTGGGAGCAGACCTTCGGAACATTGTGGGTTTGTTGTCGAAGGATTTTATTAAACTGGTTCTCATCTCCATCGTCATTGCTACACCCATTTCATGGTATACAATGAACCAGTGGCTCGAGGGTTTTGCTTATAGAATGGAAATTCATCCCTGGATTTTTATTTTGGCCGGATGTATTGCCCTTTCAATAGCGGTGTTTACGATAAGTTATCAGTCTGTTAAATCAGCATTAATAAACCCGGTATCTTCATTAAGAAGTGAATAGGGTGTTTACGTTTTTCACTCTTGATACACTAGTGGTTATCATGATTACAGAGTCAATGGAACACCGAATGTCGCAATACGTCCACGCGGGCAGTGATTTAGATTTGCTCAGATGTTTCAGACCTCACTCTTTTTCCAAACTCCTCCCAATCAAAGCCTGTTTCAATCCGGTTATGCCTCAGCGCAGGGATCTGTGTTGTGATCAACATCGTTGTCCCATTGAGATCAGCCCGGTGATGCTGCGGAATTTGTTGTTTTGTGGCTTTGATCATTTTGAATTTTGCGCCATCAAAAAATTCTTGCACGGATTTCTTGAGCGTATTGATGCTATCCATACCATACATCAATACAACTTCCGGTTTGTATGCACTGATGTTTGAAAGGATACTGTGCATGCGACCCTGATATACATGTTCCTCGTATAACGTGCGACTTTTCAGGAAGCCGAGTTGCGGAAGGTCGAGCCAGCTATAATACCAGACATGGTTGTGCGGACTAGGCAAAGGATATAACTGGATCAATGCCTCGTTATTCCCTGATGGCGATGCAAAAGTGTTTCTCTGGTATGCGAGAAGATCAGGAAGTTTCTCGTTTCTGTAACCGTGTACAAAGGCGATTAGATTCTTCCAGACGCCGTGTTGTATTGCGTTGCTGTCAAACCGGAAGTCGTAGCGGTTGGTGAACAAACCTGCTTTTGGGCCGTCCCACCTCACGGCAACATGCCGGTACAGGTCGCGGATGTCGCAAAGAGTTCCACCGGTGGTTGGTACATGTGCGTTATAAAAATAGTTAATCTTCTCTGCTACCTCTTCGGGCACCTCACCGCCACCTTCTTCATAGCCGATGAACCAGAATCTGGCATGCCACGATCCGTATCCATAGAAATTATCGATCCAGTGGTTGAGAGCTTTTTCTTCGATGAGCATAAGATTGGAAAGATAGTGAATGCCGCGAATTACACATATGTCCTTTCCCCGTTCCTGAGTAGCCGATGCCCAGCCACGTTTATTAGGTGACCTCCCACATTTGACAATGCATGTTTGTTATCTACCTAGATCCTTTGGATAGATTCTTTCTGTTTCCTATATTCATTACTTCCTTATGAAAAGATGTTTAACAGTCCTTCTGTGCTTTTATCTTGTTAATATCGCATACGGTCAGGGACCGTACGCCGAGGTTAAGTTGAAATCCAATAATATCGATGAGATTCAGGCTTTCGAGGTACATGATAGCGTATTTCTAACGTACACGGATAAAGACATACGAAAAGCATTTTGGATCAATGGCGGAGGAAAAACAACTCAGGTCTATTTAAACCACGTTGGCGAGATCCGGATCTGCGGGATCCAGAAGCAACCAGACACAACCTTCTTATATTATCTAAAGGAAGAAGATAAATTCCTACGGCTTTATGCCTTAAAGCAGGAATCTCATGGCGGAAATATTTATTCTGGCGGAAAACCTGTTACAATATTCGGTGATCTCATGGCCATTCATGCCGACGATGGAGAATTCATCATGGTTTCTTACATAAAACAAGCTAACAGGTTGGAGATAATTTCCCTGCACCGTGGAATCAAAACCGGTTTTGTTGATTCGCAGATGCCAGAAGATTTTAACCGGTTCGCGTCTTCTTCTGGACTTATTACAAATAACGGGATGACGGCAATTTCGCAAGGCTCGGCGCTAACGAAAATATACAAGGAAGGACGATCGATGGTTCTAACAATTGACGAAAATCGTGTTGCTGTTGGAAAGAGTGTGACAAAAATTATTAAAATTGACGTCTCCACGGGAAACCGTGTTTTGTACACCATACCCGGTCCGGACCGTGATAAATTCAGGTCATTTTATCATGATGGTAAATTATTCCAGTTTATTACAGATCCAATCTACGAATGGGTTGTGTACGACATTGAGACGGGAGTAACGCTCTATACGAAGAAGCTAAAGCAGGAAAAATCATTGCGCAACCAGAAAGTTGTGGTTCGGACTGAAAGTCCGGAGGTTTTGTCTGGATCTTTAAATCGCATGATGGGTCTTTAGGTGAACCCTCAATTATCGTTGAGAGAATTCCTGGCACAACCGACATAAGAATTGTTTCCGGCACATTTCAAAATTCCAAGGGGGCCGCTTTCGCGGGTGCGGGTAGCATGACACCATTAGGAATTTTGGCAGGTTTGATCGTGGCCAATGTGATTAACCAGTTAGAAGCGCCACCTGGTGTTCAACAATATTTTTACATGAAAGGAAACCCTGAACAAGGTTTTGATTTCGAACCTTTGGAAAACAATCCCGCTCCTTCTGTTCGCCAAATAATTGACGACTATGAAATATCAAGAACATCCGCCATCCCTAAAGGTGAGGAAAAGTGGTCCTGGTTCCTTCAGTACAAAGGATATCTGGAATTAAAGGACGGCGGCGCCCTGGGGATCTATCACGAGAAGCGCAAAGATGAAAAAAAGTTAATTCTTCTCAAATACAAAAAAACGTGACCCTCTTACTTTCGTACCAGCAGCGGGGGAAAACAGAGAGTGAATTATGAAGAAATAGAACATGATGGATAAGATATCTATTTGTTGAATGACTTGCAAAAAGAAATAGACCCTATTAAGAGAAAAGGTGATTTTCTTTTTTGAATTTAAAGCGTACGGACGCATCAGTGTGATACTTCGACAAGAGATGATAAAAAAAGATGGCCCCGCCTACGCGCGGCGCTCCGGCAGACACGCCTTTGTCAGGCCATCTTTTTTAATATCAAACGTTAAGCAATTTCAACCTTTTACTTTCGATCCTGTTGAATTTTAATCCGACGTGAGACAAGATCAAAGCGATCAAGGTTCATAACCTTAGTCCAGGCAGCCACAAAGTCCTGTACAAACTTCTCGTGCGAGTCGTCGCATCCGTATACCTCGGCAAGCGCACGAAGTTCTGAATTTGAACCCAGGATCAGATCGACCCGGGTGGCGGTCCACTTGAGTTCACCGGTCTTGCGATCCCGGCCCTCAAATAAAGTCTGCGCATCTGATGTCGCCTTCCACGTTGTGCCAAGATCCAGCAAGTTAACGAAGAAGTCGTTGGTCAGTGACTCGGAGCGCTTCGTAAGTACGCCGTGCCTGGACTGATCGAAGTTTGTGTTCAGGGCGCGCATGCCACCTACGAGCACCGTCATCTCGGGTGCAGTCAATGTCAGAAGTTGTGCTTTATCCACCAGCATTTCTTCTGACGCAGTCTTATGACGCGCGTCGGCGTAGTTGCGGAATCCATCGGCGGCGGGCTCAAGAACATCAAATGATTCTATATCGGTTTGCTCCTGGGATGCATCTGTGCGTCCCGGCGTGAAAGGTACAGCAATCATATGTCCGGCATTCTGAGCTGCCTTTTCAATTCCTGCACATCCTGCCAGCACGGTAAGGTCAGCAAGGGAAACTTTCCTGGCGCCGGACTGCGCGCTGTTGAATTCCTCCTGGATGGTTTTTAGGACACCGAGCACTTTGGCAAGTTGCGCAGGGTTATTCACTTCCCAATCCTTCTGAGGAGCGAGACGAAGGCGCGCACCGTTTGCGCCACCGCGCTTGTCCGAGCCCCTGAACGTTGATGCTGAAGCCCATGCGGTGGATACCAGTTGAGAAACAGTCAATCCTGAGGCAAGTATTTTTGCTTTCAGCGCAGCGATGTCAGCGGTATCTATCAATTCATGTACAACGGCCGGGATAGGGTCTTGCCAGATGAGCTCTTCCTTCGGTACTTCCGGTCCCAGATAGCGGGCACGGGGACCCATATCGCGGTGTGTCAGCTTGAACCATGCCTTCGCGAATGCCTCTGCAAATTGATCAGGATTTTCGAAGAAGCGTCTTGAAATTTTCTCGTATAGAGGATCAGATTTCAACGCGAGGTCAGTAGTAAGCATTGTCGGAGCGTGACGCTTTGAGGGATCATGCGCATCCGGTACGGTGCCCGCACCTGCTCCACCTTTCGGTTTCCATTGAAACGCACCACCCGGACTCTTGGTTAGTTCCCATTCAAAGCCGAACAGGTTCTCGAAGAAGTTGTTGCTCCACTTCGTTGGCGTAGTAGTCCAGGCTCCCTCAAGACCGCTTGTGATCGTGTGCACGCCATGGCCAGCGCCATAGGTATTTTTCCAGCCGAGGCTCTGCTCTTCAATGCCCGCGCCTGCAGGTTCCGTACCTACGTATTTTTTTTGGTCGGCAGCCCCATGGGTTTTTCCGAACGTATGACCGCCAGCGATAAGGGCGACGGTCTCTTCGTCATTCATCGCCATCCTGCCAAAGGTCTCACGAATGTCACGTGCAGCTGCAACCGGATCAGGTTTGCCATTGGGACCTTCAGGGTTAACATAGATCAATCCCATCTGAACAGCACCTAACGGATTTTCCAGTTCACGGTCACCCGAATAGCGTTTATCTTCCAACCATTTACCTTCAGATCCCCAGAAGATCTCTTCCTGGGGTTCCCAAACATCTTCACGTCCACCGGCGAAACCGAAGGTCTTGAATCCCATGGATTCGAGAGCGCAGTTTCCAGCGAGGATCATCAGGTCCGCCCACGAGATCTTCTTACCGTATTTCTTCTTCACGGGCCACAGCAGCAAACGCGCCTTGTCCAGGTTTGCATTGTCAGGCCAGCTATTAAGAGGCGCGAATCGCTGGGTCCCAGCACCGGCGCCACCGCGGCCATCAGAGATGCGGTATGTGCCTGCACTGTGCCACGCCATGCGGATAAAGAATGGTCCGTAGTGACCGTAGTCCGCCGGCCACCAATCCTGCGAGGAGGTCATCAGATTGAAAATATCCTTCTTCACTGTGTTAAGGTCAAGAGACTTGAACTCCTCGGTGTAGTTGAACGTGTCACCCATAGGGTCGGAAAGTTCAGCGTGCTGACGAAGGACGTTCAATCTTAGCTGATTAGGCCACCAGTCGCGATTTCTGGCTCCGCCACCCGCGGCTTGCTTTAATGCTCCGCCATGAAACGGACACTTGGCAACAGAGTCGTTGACCTGGAGCGCATGTGTGTTTGAAGATGCTTCATTTCCCATTGTTGAAAAAATTTAGAAAGGTTGATTGTTATATTTGGATGGTATACTATTGAAATCATTTCCCGGCTATTATGCCAGGCACAGAGCAAGGTACCTTTAAAACGGATAATAGATCAAATCAATTGTTTCTATGAGGTTATAGCTTCCGTCTATCAATGGATCCTGCATCGCTCAGGACAAATGTGATCAGAGGTGTCAACAGAGTTTTAGTTTTTGGGGTGACATTTTTCGGTAGTGCCAATGATGCTGGTGTACTCTTGTGGTTATTCGATGCATTGAATTCCATCACAGTTCGCGCCTCGATCTTAAACTTACCCTCTTATCGCATAACGTGAATCCACCCCTTGATACAAAACTCTGGGATTGCATAATAATAAACTGCACTTTCCAGGTTATCAGCGTTCCAGTCGTTGTTGTAATTGTCCGCAGCATAAATTTGCTTGCCCCAGCGATTAAAGATAAGCAGAGTAGAACCCATCATGCCTTCGTCTATGGTGAAGTATTCATTTTGCGGATCGCCATTAGGTGTGATTAGGTTTGGGACGGTAAATTCGATATGACCTCTGATTTCAATTGTATCACGCACGGAATGGCAATTATTTGTTACTTCAAGCCAATATGTGCCAGGTTCTTTCAAAGTAATACCCGTGGGCGTTGGTTTTTTTTTGGATAGATGAGTTCTGACTACCGGAAACAGGATCACCAAAGTCCCAGATAATGTTCTTGATTTCACTAGCGTAAAAGGTTGTGTTAAACGCGATTGATTCGTTAATACAATCTTCATCCGCGAGAATTTCAAATCCGGGGGCGCCGAGGGATGTCCCATCGAATTTAATCACGTACCCGTCACCTGCATTTTCCCAGTTGTCGTTGGGAGAGGTGATGTTAACGGTGCCGACTTTAATTGCCGGTGCATCCGAGAAACCGCTGATAAATACCTCGTCGAACGGACTTACGGAAATCGAAGTCACAAGATTGACGATATACGGCTGAAATTGTTGAATTCCTAAAATATTTCCGGCCTCATTAAATTTAATCAGTGCCACATTTGGAGCATTCAGCACCATATGCGAATCCGGAGTGGCACTAAGCACCTGTCCGTCAATTTCAGCTTTGTCGTAAAAATTCGTAGCCAGAAAAATACTTCCGTCAATTCCTTTGCTTACATACCCGGAGGCAAAACTTTGGGGCAGGCTTTTCTTACTCCATTGCAGAGAACCTTGGGTGTCATACCTGGCAAAGAGCATATTGTCAGAAAGCCCACCCGCAATATAGAACGAACCGTCATCATCAAACATAACATCTGATATGTCAGCGTTGTTGTAATTTGTTTCCCCAATCTTTTTTGCCCATTTTGTGCTTCCATCCGATTTGAAAAGTGCAAGGTAAAAACCTGCCCCGCCACCGGTGAAGGTCAACGAATCGAAGATCGTTCCGTTGCCATCGACCGTTCCACCAACGAGGACCTCACCATTGCGTACATCAATGCAGCGCGGATAAGATCTGGCCTCCGATTCCAAGAGAAACTTATTGTCGAAAACAAGTGCACCATTTGGGCTAAACTTTCTGAGATGCGATGAAGTGGAATAGTAATCCATCATTTCATGGGAGAGGACGTAAATGTCGTCATTCTCATCTACGGTAAGTGTCGTGTATCCTGAATTCGGAAATATCTTTAGCCAATGAGCTGTACCGTCTTGAGAATACTTAGCAATGAAAGAACTTTTAAAACTTGTGCTCTCCGATTGATCCACGTATTCCTGGCCATCGAATTCGATACTTTCCCAAAAACGTCCGGCAATAACGATGTCACCTTTTGAATCTATATTTGCATTTTCAATAACGACACTTTGCCCGTCAACCGGAAAAAAACTGATTACGGAACTATCATTGGCAAGTTTAATTAGATAACTGCCACTATTGTTGTATTTGGGCACGAGCACCTGATTTCCCACGGCCAGTTCACCGTTGTAATAGCCGAACAACAGGACTTCACCGGTCGGGGTAGCAACATTCTCAATAGTGACACCACCATATTCACTGTCAAGGGATTGTCCCCAAACAGCCTCCTGAGCAAAGGCACGACTTATTGCCATCACCGAAAATAAAATCAGGAAATTAAGAACCTTCATAGTTTGAGTGAAGCGAGAGAGGGAAATGTAAATGAGAACGCCAGAAAGCTAAAGAATTTCAAAGATAAAAATGCGGAGTCTGTTTTTCAAATATTATGAAGGAAATCAAACGCATTCAGACCATGACAGGGTCTGGTAGGCAATTTGTCTGATGCATTTGTATTGGAATCGGAACCTGGCTACCTTCAACTGTCTTGCGGGAGCATCATTCGAGAACAAAGTGTAGATTGTCATTGGAAAAATCATGCTCGGAGTCTTCATGGTTGTTTCCCTGTACAAAATGCGCCCTCTTTTTTGATTATCATTGGTTAACTGATCCAAGGAACAAAATAGTGGCGGACCTGGCGCTTAAACAAAACATCCCCTGCTAACCCTGAAAGAAATTCTGTAAGTTTATTACAAAGTGAGATTGCTAATATAACATCCATTAACTCACCTCTGCATAACCTGTTCTCATTTTCCGTAAATTGCCTCCGTACCTATTCGCTAAAGTTTGAAAGCGTATATTATGAAAAAAATATTATTAATTCTGCTTCCGCTGTTTGTCGGACGAGTAATGGCACAGTCGGATTCTGAAACGTATCCCGTCGATCCGGCCTCTGAGGAACAAGCCGGCGTGCCGAAAGGTGAGATATTGAAGTTTACATTTGCAAACTCAAAAATATTTCCGGGCACGACACGAGAGATCAGCATTTACATACCGGCTCAATATAGAGCAGATAAGCCGGCTTGTGTTTATGTTAATCAGGATGGTATTCAGTGGAAGGCGCCTACCGTTTTTGATAACCTCATTGCAAAGAACGAAATGCCTGTGACGATCGGTGTTTTTATTTCGCCAGGAAAAGTATTGGCTCAGAACACCGAGGCAGTTGATCGTTTCAATAGAAGCTTTGAGTATGACGGGCTGGGGGATAAGTATGGGCGATTTCTATTAGATGAGGTTTTTCCTTTTGTCGGGAGCCAAAAAGCAACAGATGGCAGGGTAATACGTCTTTCAGATAACGGAAACGACAGGGCAATAGGTGGCGCCAGCAGTGGGGCCGTTTGCGCTTTCACCGCCGCGTGGGAGCACCCGGAAGAGTTTTCAAGAGTATTCAGTGCCATCGGCACGTATGTTGGGCTGCGCGGGGCTGACCGTTATGATATTTTAGTTAGAAAATATGAGCCAAAGCCTATACGCGTCTTTATGCAGGATGGTGCCGATGATCTCAACATCTACGCAGGCGATTGGTGGAAAGCAAATGAATCGATGGAACGGGCTTTAACATTTGCAGGCTATGATGTCAACCATGTCTGGGGTAATGGCGGGCACAATGGGCTTCATGGGAGCGCTGTTTTTCCGGACGCAATGCGTTGGCTGTGGCGGGATTATCCTAACCCCATCAAGGCGGGGCAAAGTAAAAACCAATTTCTTGTGGATATTCTTGTAGAAGACAAAGGTTGGGAGTTAGTGGGCGAAAATTACGGATTTACAGAAGGCATAGCCGTGAACGCAAGGGGCGAAGTATTTTTTCAGGATATCCCGAATGCGAAAACCTATAAGATAGGGCTGGCTGGCAAGCCGCAATTGTATATCACCGATTCAAAAAAGGCAAGTGGAACAACATTCTCGGCTGCAGGCGACATGCTCGCGATAACGGGCGGATGGTCGGAGCCGCCCACGAAACAAGTCCATCGGTATAAGACATCAGGCACTTACGCGGTCGTGGCCGATGAAACACCGGGCAATGATATTACTATTTCCTTCAACGGAAATATATATGTCACCTCACCCGATGGAAGAGAGCGTCCCAGCAAATTGTATTTAATTAAACCCAATGGCGAAAGGAGTCTGGTGGATGAAGGCCTGAAATTTGCCAACGGCCTCTGTCTTTCGCCCGATCAAACGCAACTGTATGTAACGGAATCAGCGACGCATTGGGTATGGGTTTATCAGATACAGCCCGATGGTACGTTGTCGCACAAACAAAAATATGGATGGTTGCATGTTAGGGATGCAGACGAAAATGCGTGGAGCGATGGATTGAAGTGCGACAGAGACGGCAGGATTTATGTCGCCAGCCTCAGCGGAATTCAGATCATGGATCAACTTGGTCGCGTGAACGCTATCATTCCTGCCCCAAAAACAAAAGGCCAGGTTTCAAATCTTTGTTTCGGAGGTCCCGATTTTGATATGATGTATATCACTTGTCATGACAAAGTGTTTAGACGAAAGGTCAAAGTGAAAGGCGCCAATAATTTTGAGAAGCCGGTAAAACCCAGCAACCCGCGGCTTTAACGACTCGGGTAACCGGCCTGGTAAAAGAAAAATGCACACAACGTTTCATTTCAAGCCAACTATGAAACGCATCATCGAAGGTACATTGCCTTACCGCCTCAGCGATATATACCCCGCCATCTTCCCTCGGCCGGACTTAAACTCAAGAATATAAAAGTACGTTCCGGAAGGTAGTTTCTTGCCATCGTTGGTAGCTCCGGTGAAAACGTTGTTCACATTGTCGTAGTTGGAGGTTTCAAAAACCACATCGCCCCAGCGGTTAAAAATTCTGAGTTTATTTTCACGTGTATCCGGAAGTCTGTCAACATTTTTGATGATCAGATGACTGTTGAGGTCGTCTTCGTTTGCGGAAACAGCGTTGTACACTATAATCTCATGGCAGGATTCTGCCGTGATGATCACCTCCGCCGAAGCAACACTGACGCAGGTATTGTTGTACTACAAAAATAGGTGAGCCAGTTTTGGAGACGTTCGTGATTTTTGGTGTCATAGTTTTTCGCTGGCCAGTGTTATAGATCCATCATCATAAGATCTATCTTATCGAATAATTCACCCACGCCCAGCGACGCCCAGATAATAAAGATGCCCAAGCCGATTTTTACGATAGGACCAATTGAAAGACCGGTCCTTTTTTTGAGGATTGCTGTCAGCGGAGGAAAGTAAACGAAAGAAAGAAGAATCAGAAAAACTCCAAAACCGGGGTCGTTCCCCCAAAACGCATTCACTACGCCGATTGCAAAAACAGCTATGCCAAACAGCCAGCTGATCATATTCCAAACATTTGATGTGTTATTGATCATTAATTCTGATTTGTTGCTCATAATTATTTCTCTTCAAAATTTAGATATTATTAAACTTCTATTTTCAGCCTCATTTTTAAATACTGTTTTTCGATACATTGAATTCCATCAATTCCACCCCCTTGATCTTAATTTACTCCAACGCCGTTGGCTCGAGTGGGTAGGGGTTGCCTGTCATGTGATCTCTTCTTTCTTTCCTCGGGATAAAGATATCTAAAAGAACTTTTAATTTAAAAGTGCTTTGAATAAAAGTACTTAAAATTTATTTATCATACATTTTTGTGACATTTTAGGTCAGCGGTTAGCCTTTGAAGGCTGGCGCAATTCATGGATGTGAGGGGCGAAGCATGCCCGCCGGCAGGGAAATAGGGTGACGTGCCAGGTGCTCAACCGTTTTGAGTGAACAAATACCCAAAGCCCAATAAATTCCGGCAATTTCCCGGACATTATGAGATTTCCACCAAAAAAGTAGAAAAGATTTGCGCAGTCAAATAACTGCATTATATTTGCAGTCAAATAACTGCATAATGAAATCCAGAAGAGATGTATTCCAGGCAATTGCAGACCCTACAAGAAGAGCAATTCTCATATTGCTTGCGGTGCAGGCATTAACGCCAGGAGCCGTTGCCGACAATTTCAAATCATCACGGCAAACAATTTCAAAGCACATTCAAATACTCGCCGAGTGTGAATTGCTTAAACAAGAGCAAAACGGCAGGGAAATTTACTATCACTTAAATCCCAAAAAGATGAAAGAAATAGCAGACTTTATTGAACCCTTCCGCAAAATGTGGGATGACAGGTTTAATAAACTAGAAGCCATAATGAAGAAATACAAATCAAAAAAATAGACCTACATGGAAAGAAAAACAAAGATCAATGCCGAAGACGGCAAACAGGATTTAGTGATTACAAGGGAATTTGATTTGCCATTGGAATTACTTTTTAAAGCGTATGTAGAGGCCGACATTGTTGAGCAGTGGATGGGAACGAAAGTGCTGAAACTTGAAAGTAAAAAGCACGGCGGTTACCAATTTGAAACAACCGACCCTCATGGAAACAAACACAGGTTCAATGGAGTAATCCACGAGTTTGCTCTGAACCAGAAAATCACACGAACTTTTGAATTTGAGAATACGCCTTTGGGTGTCCAGCTTGAGTTCCTGGAATTTGAAAAACTCACTGAGGACACCAGCAAACTCAATATGCATGTAATATATGAATCAGTCGCACACCGGGATCAACAGCTGAAGATGCCCTTTGCTCAAGGTTTAAATATGGCACATAATCGACTACAAGACATCCTAAACAAATCAAAATAACACATCATGAAAAAGAGCCATAAAATTATCTATTGGATTTCCACTGCCTGGCTTGCACTAGGAATGCTGTCCACAGGATTAGTACAGTTATTTAAAATGGAGGAGGAAGTAAATATGATTACCCAATTGGGTTATTCCGACTATATTCTGACAATACTCGGTATCTGGAAAATCTTAGGAGTTGTTGCAGTACTTCTTCCTAAATTTCCTTTACTTAAGGAATGGGCTTATGCGGGCTTCTTTTTTGCCATGTCCGGTGCTGTATTTTCTCACTTAGCCAATGGGGATGACGCCATGGAATTTTTTGGACCAGCACTATTACTGATCCTGACCGTGGTGTCATGGTATTTCAGACCTGAGGAAAGAAAACTCGTTCCGGTTATTCAATGAAAAAACTGAAATCGCATGAATCCTAAGGTTGATTGGTTTTTTAATAAAGCAGGAAAGTGGCAGAAAGAATTTGGTCAATTGCGCACGATCATTCTTGACTGTGACCTGATCGAAGAATTGAAGTGGGGCCAGCCGTGTTACATGTTTGAGAAAAGTAACATTGTTCTAATACATGGCTTTAAAGATTACTGTGCGCTTCTTTTTTTCAAAGGTGCCCTGTTAAAAGATCCCAAAAAGATTCTGGTCCAGCAAACCGAGAATGTGCAGGCAGCCCGCCAGATCCGGTTCACCAGTGTTGGGGAAATAGTGAAGCTGAAACCCACCTTGACGAAGTATATCTATGAAGCTATAAAAGTGGAAGAAGCCGGTTTGAAAGTCGATTTTAAAAAGACAACAGAATTTGCAATGCCTGAAGAATTTCAAAAGAAATTAGATAAAAGTTCTGCCTTGAAAAAAGCTTTTTATGCATTGACACCAGGACGGCAACGAGGATACCTTCTTTATTTTTCTTCAGCCAAGCAATCGAAAACCCGGGAGTCAAGGATTGAAAAATATATGAAGCAAATTCTCGAAGGGAAGGGATTAGAAGATGAGTAGAATAAATAATACATCAAAATGAGAAAATAAAAGAGACAGAAAATATAAAAGCATGAAAAGCAATAAAAAGCAGTTGTCATCAGAAGAACGCGAAGAACTACTCTTATCATTAAGAGCCCGTTTTGAGAAAAACATGAACCGCCACAAAGGCCTTGAATGGGCTAAAGTACAGGCGAAGCTGGAATCTAATCCGGAAAAGCTATGGTCTCTCAAAGAAATGGAAACAACTGGCGGTGAACCGGATGTTGTTGGCCATGATAAAAAGACGGGCGAATACATTTTTTATGATTGTTCAG
>JBBDXJ010000159.1:0-4475 GCA_040902445.1 Cyclobacteriaceae bacterium
GCAAGATGATCCTGATCGAAGAAGCGTGGAAAGCGATTGCCAGGGAAGGCATGGCAGAGTACATCAAGTACCTGTTCAAGACCGTCCGGAAATTTTATGGGGAAGCGGTCGTGGTGACCCAGGAAGTGGAAGACATCATCAGCTCGCCCATTGTCAAGCAGGCGATCATCAACAATTCCGATTGCAAGATCCTGCTGGATCAGAGCAAGTACCAGAACAAGTTCGACCAGATTCAACAACTGCTCGGACTCACCGAAAAGGAGAAGGCCCTGGTGCTGAGTATCAACAAAGCCAACGACCCTTCCCGGAAGTACAAGGAGGTTTTCATCAGCCTGGGAGGAATGCTGTCCAAGGTCTACGCCACCGAAGTTTCACAGGAGGAATACCTGGCCTACACCACGGAAGAATCAGAAAAGATCAAAGTACAGGCGTATGCCAAAAAATGGGGAGGCGATATCCGCAAAGGGATCGCGGAACTGGCCCATGACATACGCACAGGTAAAATCTAAAACTGCAACATGGAAAAACCTAAAAACATCCTTACAATGAAGCCCCCCTTCAGGGGGGTTGGGGGGCTGAGAAAAACATTTTTTATTATGCTGATCGGGACGATCGCGCTCACCGTTACGCCGGTCCAGCGAGCCGAATCCGCAATTCCCGTCCTGGAAATTATCCGGCAGGCAGTCAAGAAAGTCATCAAGGCCGTTGACCTGATGATCCAGCGCCTCCAGAACAAAACCATCGCCTTGCAGAATGCAGCCAAAGTCCTAGAGAATAAACTTTCCAAACTGAAGCTCAAAGAAATAGCCGAATGGACCCAGCGCCAGCGCGAGCTATATAAAAAATACTATGACGAGCTGTGGAAGGTGCGCAAGGCGATAACGACCTATAAGCGCATCAAACAGATCCTTGCCCGTCAGCAGCAGATCATTGAGGAATACCGGTTCACCTGGCACATGATCAACCAGGACAAACATTTCACAAGGGACGAGATCGATTATATGTACCGCGTCTACACGGGCATACTGAATGAAAGCGTGTACAACCTCGATCAGATTCTCCTTGTTATCAACTCTTTCAAAACACAGATGACCGATGGCAAGCGCCTGGAGGTCATCAACAAGGCCGGTGACCGGATCGAACTGAACTACGCGGACCTCAAGCAGTTCAACAACCAGAATATCCAATTGAGCATGAACCGCGCCAAGGATGAACACGAGATCCAGACTGTCAAAAAACTTTACGGATTAGAATAGCACCATGAAACATCTTACCAAGCACATTGATGAATTTGAAGATCTGATGCATACGAAGGGATTTGACGGACACTTTCTCTCTGCAACTCAAGCTTTCTGGCAAACTAAGAGACTCGCTATCTCAGCATCTCCAGGAAGTGCTGCAAGGAGAAATTCATGTGCGGCCATTTTATCTGGCAACCTATTCACTCTGGAAAGATGAAGAAAGTCCATATGTACAATGCGATTTAAAGGTGAAATATGATGAAAACAATGGGTTTAAAGTTGACACAATGGAAGCCAGGTATGTGATGGATCGATCATTCAATCCGGTTAGAACACTCGAAATCCGACTGATGGATAACGAGGATATGCCAACTCGGGAAAAGGTGAATTCAACCATAGGTCCACGAAAAAAAAGAAGACTTAAACTTTAAATAGACTATGAAATATCTAATCATCATTATAACGGGAATATTGCTGAGTACAGCCGCACCTGCTCAGACGTGGAACGAATTGTTCCAACAAAAGAAGACACAGAAAAAGTATCTCATAAAACAAATAGCTCTGCTGCGCCTTTATCTCGGCTACGTGAAGAAGGGTTACGAGATCGCCCATAAAGGACTTACCACAATCCACAACATCAGGAATGGCGAGTTCAACCTGCACCGGGATTTCTTTGGTTCGTTAAAGAATGTCAATCCGCATATTGCTAATTCCGCGAAGGTAGCCGACATCATTGCCTTTCAGGTGTATGTCATCCAGGACCTGAAAGCGGTGAAGGACTTTTGCAGGAACAATCAATACTTCACGCCTGAAGAGTTGCGCTATGTGGCCGCTGTTTATTCCAACATGCTTTTTCTGAGTGATGCCTCCATTTCGGAGTTGCTCATGATCATACGTCCCGATCAGACCGGAATGAAAGACGATGAACGCCTGATGCGGATTGACAAACTCTACGATGACATGCGCGACAAACACGCTTTTGTTCAATCCTTTGACAATGATGTGCGGTTGATTGCAAAAGAACGTGCACGGGAACAGCAGGAAGTGCAATTGCTGCGAAAACAATTTGAGGTGATCTAAAAGACAATTCTATGAAACGAATAAGAATAGCAATCCTTATTTTACCTGGCCTGTGTGGTTTCCACAACACATTCAGTCAGACCGCCGAAGCACAGCAACTCCTTTTGAACTGGGAAAAGCTTCGCCAGCTTGAGGAGATCCTTGATAATATGTATCGGGGCTACAAAATTCTTGACAAAGGATACACGACAGTAAAGAAGATCACGGAAGGCAACTACACCCTCCATGAGCTGTTCATCGATGGCCTGATGCTCGTCAACCCTTCGATCAAAAATTATAAAAGAATCTCTTTCATCATCGACTACCAGAAGCTATTGCTGAAGGAGTATCGACGGGCTTACAACCGATTCAAGAGCGACCCCAACTTCAACCTCGACGAACTTGAATACCTGGCCAACGTCTACAAGTTCCTCTTTGACGCATCGCTCCGGAATATTGACGAACTGATGATCATCACCGCCACGAAGCTCTCCATGAGCGACGACGAGCGGATGCAGGCCATCGACAGGATCTTCTTCGATATGGAAGACAAACTGATCTTCCTGAGAACCTTCAACAACAACACGCAGCTGCTTGCCATTCAGCGTGCCCGTTCGATGAACGATGTAAGAACCATGAGACAGCTCTATGGCATCAACTAAAGAGAACTTATGAAACGAATTATCCTGACGATAACATTTCTCACCGCGCTCTTTTTACCTGGCCTTTTACAGGCCCAGAGTTTCGCGGGAGAGATCCACAGCCTGCAAAGCGTTTTGGACCAGCTATACAGCGACATGCTGCCTTTGTGCAGTAAGCTGATCGGGGTTGCACGAGGACTGGCTGCCTTTGCAGCGCTGTGGTATATATCATCCCGTGTTTGGCGGCACCTGGCCAATGCGGAGCCGATAGACTTTTACCCATTGCTCAGGCCATTTGCGCTGGGCTTTTGCATCCTCATTTTCCCATGGGTGATAGCCCTGATGAACGGCATTCTCAAACCCACTGTCACGGGAACAGCTTCAATGGTTATCGGTTCCAACAACGCCATTGGCTATCTGCTCAAGCTGAAAGCGGATGCTATCAAGAAGACGCCCACCTGGCAAATGTACATTGGCGCCGGGGGAGAAGGAGACCGCGATAAGTGGTACCGGTACACACATCCCAACGGGACGGAGGAAGGCGTGCTCGATGGTGTCGGCAACGACATCAAGTTCGCCATGGCCAAAGCCTCTTACAACTTTAAGAACTCGGTCAAGCAATGGATGTCGGAGGTACTCCATATATTATTTGAGGCCGCGGCCCTTGCCATCAATACCCTTCGGACTTTTTACCTGATCGTGCTCGCGATTCTTGGTCCACTCGTGTTTGGTTTCGCCGTCTTTGACGGGTTCCAGCATACGCTCACCGTTTGGCTTGCCCGCTACATCAGCGTTTTTCTCTGGCTTCCTGTCGCCAACATCTTTGGCAGCATCATCGGGAAAATCCAGGAGAACATGCTCAAGATCGACATTCAGCAGATCATCCGCTATGGGGATACCTTCTTCAGCACTACCGACACGGCGTACCTGATATTCCTGGTGATCGGCATTGTCGGGTATTTCACAGTGCCCAGCGTGGCGAACTATATCGTCCACGCCGGCGGTGGATATGCTTTGATGCACAAGTCTTCCAATGTCTTCACGGGCGGTGTCCGGACATCGGTTGCGGGCGCGGTCGTGGCTGGAAGCGCGGCCATGGGTGTTGCCAGTCACGTAACGGAAAAGTTCGGCGATCACCAAAACGGTCAACACGGAACTAGCGGAGACGCTTCTCACGGTAATTATATGCACGATAAACTTTCTGGAAAAACTTAAAAGACAATCTCTCATTTACTACGGACAGTGGACTATTGACTATCGACTAAAATTATGTTTCAGCAATTAAGAAATATCGATTCCGCCTTCAGGCACATCAGGTTGTTTTCACTCGTCCTGATCGCAGCGTCTGTCTTCACGGTTTCCTTTACGATCCATAAAAGTTTTCAACTCATAACAGAAGCCGAAGAACGGATTTACATTCTTTCCAACGGCAAGGCCCTGGAAGCCTGGTCCGCGGAACGAAAAGACAACATCCCGGTAGAGGCCAGGGATCACGTGAGGATGTTTCACCATCACTTCTTTACACTCGATCCCG
>JBBDXJ010000160.1:0-29511 GCA_040902445.1 Cyclobacteriaceae bacterium
ATGCGTTCTAAGGCTCATGGATGATCTTCCGGAATAGATGCGGTGGTCTTCTATTAATAGGAATTTCAGGGCTTACGGCATTGGTTTAATGCAGGCTTTGTCTTAAATTTAATTTAAAACATTTATCTTAGCGTTGATAATTAAGCCATGATAAAAAAACTTCCCAGAGCCCTTCAGAATTTTTATGTTATAACGCTGGTCATTTTTTTTGCCTGGATGCTGCTACTCGATTCCAATAACCTGGTTGCCCGCTATCAGCTCGGGTCAAAATTGAACTCTCTGGAAGATGAGAAAGCGTATTACGAACAAAAGATCAAAGAAGTTGAGAAAGACCGGTCGGAACTTTTCGGTGACCGCGAATCGATTGAAAAATTTGCCCGCGAAAAATATCTGATGAAAAAAGAATCCGAAGACATTTACGTAATAATTGAAGAATAATCACAGCTCCATGGTACGTTTTCTCTTTGTTGTTTTTTCTATCCTCACGGCCTCTCTATCCGCTTTTTCGCAGGGAAAGGATAATAGTTTAAAAGGCGCTCCTTTAAAAGACCGGATTGTTACAGGTGGCGGTGTCGGGTTGGGCTTTGGTTCGGTTCGGGATTTCTTTTCAGTTTCACCTATGATCGGTTACCGGTTGACTGCCAAACTCCTCGGGGGAACGGGTGTGACTTACCGCTATACAAACTATAAGATTTACAGACCTTCAATTAAGTTGAATGATTATGGCTTAAATCCATTTTTGCGCTTCACGGTTTACAGGAATATTTTCATTCAGACCGAATATGAGTATTTAAACTATGAATTTCCCGTCAGCAATGCCGAAACCACCAGGAGGAGTTTTGACAGCGTTCTTGCCGGCGGAGGTTTTATTCAGCCCATCGGACAGCGTGCGGCGTTTTATTTGATGGCGCTGTATAATTTTTCCTATCAGGATCAAACTCAGTACTCTCCTTACGATAGTCCTATCGTTGTTCGCGCGGGAATCAACATCGGGGCGCTGGGTTTATAGACGAAGGCCGTATTTTGTCGCGAGCCCCTCGAGATCTTCAACTACCTTTTCATTGACCGGTATTCCGTTTTTTATTCTTTCCTCAGCCATTTCTCTTTCAGGATCGCCGGGAATTAAAACGCGTTCCTCTCCTTCCACGGGCGTTGCGGCCCGGAATCGGGTGATCCAGTTGTCCATGTGCTCTTTAAATTCACCTGCGGGTCGAAAAGCATCCAGGCGCATGGCGCCAAAAAAATGACCGATGCCTGAACCCACCGGATCGGAAGTCGGCGCCAGGAAACTTACGAAAGGAGGTACCCAGGGACCATAATTAGCGCCGGAGAGGACTGCAGAAAAAATATCGACCCATGCGCCCAGGCAAAAACCTTTGTGACTTCCATGCTCGCGATCGCTTCCCAAAGGAAGGAGTGCTCCACCTTCTTTCACAGCATATGCGTTGGTTGTCGGCTCGCCGTTTTTCTTTTGGATCCATCCGAGGGGGGCATCCAGATTCTTGCGCTGCAGGATTTCAAGTTTGCCGTTCGCTGCCGTAGTTGTGGCAAAGTCTGCGACAAAGGCCGGTTGTTTTCCCGCTGGAATTGCCACGGCTATGGGGTTAGTGCCCAATAGCCGTTCCGTTGAAAACGTAGGCGCTACCAGGGGGCTTGCATTGGTCATGGCCATTCCGATCATGTCGTATGCAAGTCCTTTCATCGCGTGGTATCCGGCAATGCCGAAATGATTTGAATTTTTTACCGCTACCCACCCAGTGCCTGCAGTACGGGCTTTTTCCATCGCTATATCCATCGCTTTCGGTCCCACCACAAGTCCGAGACCTCCATCACCATCCACTACTGCCGTACTCGGCGTTTCATGTACCACCCGGATGTTGGGAGTTGCATTAATACGTTTCGCTTCCCACAATCGCACATACCCCGAAAGCCTGGCAATGCCGTGCGAATCGATACCCCGAAGATCAGCAGATAACAAAACCTCCGCGGCGAGGTGCGCATCGGCCTTTGAACATCCGATATGTAGGAAAAGGGACTCTGTGAACGATTGAAGTGATTTTAACGAAAAAACTCTATCCATAAACGCAATTAAAATGGAGGCAAAAATAAGATAAAAAGGGCTCTAAGCCCATTTCCGCAGGGAAAATACCAATTAAGTCGCTTTGGTTTATGGAATATCAATGGTCAGTTCATCTTTAGACACAAACACCAAACCATGAAAAAGATCATTTTAGGGATAGTGATTCTGTTTGTAATCCAAACTGCCACGGCACAACAGGATAAAGAAGTAGAATCAAAAATCTCGCAGGTTACCGTATTTTTGAATAAAGCACAGGTTACGAGAGAATTGAAGACGCGGATTCAGGAGGGTACCTCGAACCTGATCATTCAGGGGCTTACAGCTCAACTGGACCCCAACAGCATACAGGTATCCGGAAAAGGAAATTTTATTTTATTGGGAATCAGTCATCAACAAAATTTCTTAAATGATCTGATCACACCCAGCCGGCTCCGGAGTTTAAATGATTCCCTTCAGGATATTCAAAGTAAAATTATTTTTGAAACGACACAAAAACAGATTCTGGATAAAGAAGAACAAATGTTGTTGAGCAACCAAAAGATCGGCGGAACCAACCAGAACCTTCCCGTCAATGAATTGAAGAGTATGGCGGACTTTTTTCGCACCAGGCTGTACGAAATTGCCATGGCTCGTCTTAAGCACGACGAAAAAATCAAGACACTGAATGAAAGCTCTTCAAAAATTCAGCAACAGATCCGGACACAAAATGAACTTGGTGGGAGGAACACAAGTGAGATCATCGTCAACCTTTCCGCAAAATCGGCTACGGATGTTGAGCTTGTTGTGAACTATGTTGTAGCCAATGCCGGGTGGCTTCCCATGTATGATGTGCGCGGTGTCAACACAAAAACTTTATTAACTTTGTCCTACAAGGCCAATGTATTTCAAAGCACAGGAGAGAACTGGAAAAATGTCAGGTTGAAACTATCAACTGCAAATCCAACACTCGGAGGAGTGAAACCAGACCTGCAGACCTGGCATCTCGATTTTTATCAGCGGGAATATTATGACAAGTATCGCAGAAAAGCTGCCGCCCGTACGCAGCCCGGTGCACCTTCGCAGGCTCTTTCAGAAGTCGTAGCTACCGAAGACGCGGGCACCACGGCGGACTTTATCAATATTATTCAAACATCTTTGAATACCGAGTTTGACATCGCACTACCATATACTGTTAATTCTGCAAGCAAACCCACCACCGTGGATATTGGTCGCCATGAACTCAAAGCGAGTTATCGATATGCGGTTGCGCCTAAGCTGGATCCCGATGCATTTCTGATGGCAGGTACAACGGGGTGGGCTGATTTCAACTTACTTCCAGGCGAAGCCAACGTGTTTTTTGAAGGTACATTTGTCGGCAAAACATTCATCGATCCGCAAAGTATCAGGGACACTCTTTACGTTTCCCTCGGACGGGATAAAAGGATCGCAGTAAAACGGGAAAAGGTAAAAGACTTCAACTCCCATGTGATGATCGGGCTCAATCAGAAGGAATCATATGGCTTTGAAATAAATGTGCGCAACAATCAATCGGAAGCTGTGACCATTACAGTGGAAGACCAGATCCCGGTGTCTAAGAACAGTCAGATTGAGGTATCACTGATCAACGGGGGTGGAGGAAAGTATACTCCGGGCGATGGGAAACTGGTATGGGAAATTTCATTGAAACCGAATGAAAGTAGAAAGTTGGTATACCAGTTTGAGGTGAAGTTTCCAAAGGATAAGGTGATCGCGGGGTTGTAAGTGAATTGGTGAGTGGTGAGTTGTGAGTGGTGAGTTGTGAGTTGTGAGTGAGTGGTGAGTGGGGTCGAGTCGTGAGTGGCGGTTGTCAGATTTTGTGGGGCTGAATTATCGCAACGGTCTCGATCTTTCGTTCGAATCACCTCACCCTAAACTTTCTTCCATCCCTGAAGGGATGGTGGCTTTCGAATTGACTGATATGTAACTGGAAAGATGAGGAGGAATGATTCTCCTTGAAGACTCCGCACACTCGCGCGCTCACTCTAACATTTGACTCACAAAGTTATCCGAAAGCCACCATCGCCTCGATGGAATCATCCTTCTCCTTCAGGATTTCTATGGTTCATGATAAAGATTGTATAACAGATACAGCAGGTTCTTATAGTCTGGTACGTCCAGGCGATTCTCTTTGGAGTTGTATTCGCGCCTACTTGTTCTTATACTCGTCGGCGAACTTTGCAAGTACGCCTTCCTTGAGCGAATAGGTGGAAACCCTGATCCTGTTAAAGGTGTGTTTTTCCAGGATAAAACGGATGAGGCAGCAGGCTACTACGATCATGTCGACGCGCAAGGCGATCATTCCATCGATCTGCATTCTTTCGTTCCTGTTCTTGCGGATAAGTTCCTGATAGATCTCGTAGAACCCTTCGTGGGATAAGGGAGTTTCTGACTCTTCAAATGTTCTCGGGATCTTTTGGCGTATGCAAAAAATATCACTAAGCGTATCAAAGGTTCCGGAAGAACCGATCAGAACATTGGGTTGAAATTTTTCCAATGCCTTTTGTAAAGACCCGAGGGCTTTTTCAAAAAAGGAATCCAGCGCCTTAATTTCTTGCGGGGTGATTGGGTCGTGTTGTTGGAATTTTTCCAGTAGCCTTTGTCCGCCGATCTCAACACTTTCTTTCCAGGTAACCCCCTGCCAGTCACCTATTACAAATTCCACGCTTCCGGCGCCGATGTCCATCACCAGATTAGCATCCTGTCCCAGGTCAAGGGCAGCTTTTACGCCGGCGAAAATAAGGTCGGCTTCCTGATCGCCTGTAATGATCTGAATGGGAATTCCCGTCAGGGAGGTTATTTCCTGCGCGAGGGCAGCTCCGTTTTTTGCGCTGCGCAAGGCGCTGGTTCCAAAGGCGTATATTCTGGTAATGGCATTTTGATCGATGGTCTTCCTGAACTTTTTCATACTCCGGATAGCGCGTTCACAGCCCGCCGCCGTGATATATCCTTCGTTGATACCCGCCATTCCGATCTTCACCGCTTCGTGGTCGCGGAATACGACCTGGTACCCCTCCTGACTGATCTCCGCCAGCAAGAGGTGAAAGGTGTTGGTGCCCATATCAATAATCGCGATCTTGGTCATAAGGCTTAAAAAGCGGCGGGAATTTAATACTATATTCCACGGCGATTTACTTATTTTACGACCATTCAAACAAGACCATGGCCAAACGAAATATCACTGACCAACTCCTCCGGCAAAAATTCCAGGAACTCGAGCGGAAAAACGAGGAAGCCTTACTGGGTGGGGGTGAAAAAAGGATGGAGCAACAACACGCCAAAGGCAAGTTAACAGCGCGTGAAAGGGTGCATCTGTTGGTGGATGAAGGCTCATTTGAAGAACTCGGAAAATTTGTGATGCACCGCAGCAAGGATTTTGGACTGGACAAAGAATATTATCTCGGTGATGGAGTGGTTACTGGTTATGGCAAGATCAATGGAAGACTAGTGTATGTCTTCTCGCAGGACTTTACTGTTTTTGGCGGATCCCTTTCAGAAACGCACGCGGAAAAGATCGTAAAGATAATGGACCTGGCCATGAAGAACGGAGCCCCAATAATCGGGCTCAATGATTCCGGCGGTGCGCGTATCCAGGAAGGTGTTGTCTCCCTGGGTGGCTATGCGGACATTTTTTATCGCAACACCCTTGCTTCCGGTGTGATACCCCAGATCTCCGCAGTGATGGGACCTTGCGCCGGTGGAGCGGTTTATTCACCCGCTATTACGGATTTTATTTTTATGGTGGAGAACACATCCTTTATGTTTGTGACCGGGCCGAACGTTGTGAAGACCGTTACGCATGAAAATGTTACGGCTGAAGAACTGGGAGGTGCATTGGCACACAGTTCAAAGAGCGGTGTTACGCATTTCGCGTGCGCCAACGAAGTGGAATGCCTCAGTCAGATCAAAACACTGATCAGTTATCTTCCGCAAAACTGCGAGGATGGAGTGCTGAAGCTTCCCTACACGTCAGGCAATGAGAGCAGGCCCGCATTGAACAACATTATTCCTGCTACTCCGAACCAACCCTATGATATGCGAGACGTGATCAATGGTGTAGTTGATGAACGAACTTTTTTTGAAGTGCATAAAAATTTTGCTGAAAACATTGTAGTAGGCTTTGCCCGTTTGGCAGGAAGAAGTATCGGTCTGGTGGGGAATCAGCCTGCATCACTGGCAGGGGTTCTGGATATTCATTCAAGTGTAAAGGGTGCGCGATTCGTGCGTTTCTGTGATTGTTTTAACATTCCACTTCTGGTATTCGAAGATGTTCCGGGATTCCTTCCTGGTACAGATCAGGAATGGAACGCCATCATTACCAATGGAGCAAAATTACTATTCGCTTTTTCGGAGGCAACCGTGCCGAGAGTAACCGTTATTACGCGCAAGGCTTATGGGGGAGCGTATGACGTGATGAACTCAAAACACATCGGCGCTGACATGAATTTTGCGTGGCCCACTGCTGAGATCGCCGTGATGGGTGCAAAGGGCGCTGCTGAAATAATATTCAAAAAGGAGATCTCAGAGGCAGAAGATCCTCAGGCGAAGCTGGATGAAAAAGTTGAGGAGTATACGCGTAAGTTTGCCCACCCTTACCGGGCAGCGCACCGCGGTTATGTTGATGAGGTGATCTACCCGGACGAAACGCGTCAAAAGTTGATACGCGCATTTGAAATGCTTGAAAATAAAGTGGCTACTTTGCCGCGGAAGAAACACGGGAATATCCCTCTTTGAGGGGTATAAGAGTAATAAAGGTATAAGGATGTAAAGGAATCCGGAATTTAATAATGAGTGCATCAATTGCCTCCACCTTTAGGTGGTGGACAGAGTATGGATTTGATGAAGGGCTTTACCCCAAATGGATTGTGTCATGTAGGTGAGTCTAGGGTTAAAGCCCATAAATGATTTTAGCAATTCAATCCACTAGGTAAAGCTAGTGTCAATTGATGGGTGAAGAGAGGGGTATAAGGTATAACATCAACAGCTTTCGGGATTAACCAACAACCAATAACCGACAACTTTTAAAAAAAATATGGATAAAAAAAGCAGGGAATTCTTATTCAAATATTTAAACAACGCATCGCCTACTGGTTTTGAGGCTTCGGGTCAGCAGATATGGCTGGACTATATTAAGCCATATGTTCAGGATTACACGGTGGATGTTTATGGATCTGTGGCCGGGATCATTAATCCGAAGGCGAATTACAAAGTAGTGATCGAAGCACATGCGGATGAAATATCGTGGTTTGTAAATTATATTACTGATGACGGTTACATCTACGTCAGGCGCAATGGTGGTTCAGATCATCAGATCGCTCCGAGCAAACGGGTTAACATCCATACGGACAAAGGTATTGTAAAAGGTGTTTTTGGATGGCCAGCCATTCATGTGCGGGATGTGGCCAAGGAGGAGCCTCCAACGTTAAAAAATATTTTCATCGATGTCGGGGCAGAGAACAAAAAAGAAGTTGACTCACTGGGTGTCCATGTGGGTTGCGTCATCACGTTTGAAGATGAGCTCATGGAGTTGAACAAGCGATGGCTGGTAGGCAGGGCATTGGATAACCGGATGGGCGGATACATGATCGCGGAAGTGATCAGAAGGTTGAACGAGAACAAAAAGAAATTGCCATTTGGGTTATACGTTGTTAACGCCGTCCAGGAAGAGATCGGACTCAGGGGAGCAGAGATGATCTCCAGGAGGATCAAACCCGACCTCGCGATTTGTACCGATGTTACGCACGACACCCAGTCGCCGATGTACAATAAAAAAGACAGCGGAAATCTTAAATGCGGGATCGGCCCGGTACTATGCTATGGACCTGCTGTTCAAAACAACGTGTTGAAAATGGTGATCGATACAGCGCAGAAACGCAAAATACCATTCCAGCGGCAGGCCGTTTCCCGTTCCACCGGAACGGATACTGATTCTTTTGCCTATTCAGCGGAAGGTGTTGCATCCGCATTGATCTCCCTGCCGTTGAAGTATATGCATACTACTGTGGAGATGGTGCATAAAGATGATGTTGAAAATGTTATCAACCTCATCTACGAATTATTACTGCAGATAAAACCCGGCCATGATTTCCGATACATAAAATAAAGAGGTTCTTAAAAGAGAATGCATGCTTCCGGGATTTTCTCTGCGTACTTTGCGCGTTATTGCCTTCGGCAAGGGAAAGGGGCAATCCCTTTCCTTACGAGAACCCCATACTTTTTAGATCATCCCAGAATTTTGGGTAAGATTTACGTACGACAAGGGGATCTTGGATCTCCACATTCATTAGTGTTGCCAGGGGTGCGAACGCCATAGCCATGCGGTGATCTTTGTAGGTGTTAAAGCTCGCCTTTGAAGGCAGGCTTGCACCGGGAATTAATTTCCAGCTTCCTTTTTCTTCCAGCAGGTCGGCACCGATCTTCCTTAATTCGGTCTGGAGTGCAGCGATGCGATCAGTTTCTTTGATGCGGAGGCTTTCAAGTCCTTTGAAATTTCCTTCAATACCTTTTGCTGCGCAGACTACGGCAACGGTCTGTGCCAGGTCCGGACAATGCGCAAAATCCCATGAAATAGTTTTGTTGTTTTTGACTTTTGAAAGTTTCATCAGGGTGCCTTCCATCTGGCTTCTAACCCCTAAAGATTCCATGATCTTCATAATGGCACTGTCACCCTGAAGTGAGTTAAGGGATAATCGCGGCAACAGGATCGCGGCTTCGTTTGCCAAAGCCGCGAATGCAAACCAGTAACTTGCTCCGGACCAATCGGACTCCACGGTAAATTCGGTGGGGTGGTAAGCTTGCGGTGGAATGTTGACCTGTTTATCCAATACTTCGCATTTAACCCCAAAAAGTTTCATCAGTGATGCCGTCATTTCTATATACGGGCGGCTTCCAACCTTGCCTTCAAGCATTAATATGAGCCCCTGCGACAAGGTGGGGGCAACCATCATCAGGGCGGAAATGAATTGGCTACTTACATCGCCCCTGATTGAAAGGGTACTGGTTTTCTGGCCGGAAAATTGTTTAGTCTCTAGAGGCGGGTATCCAGGCTTTTCTTTGTAATCGAGGTCTGCCCCTAACGAGCGTAAGGCATCCACCAGTATCCCGATGGGTCGTTCCTTCATTCGTTCGGTACCGGTGATGATTTTGTTTTGGTTTGTCACACTAAAATAAGCGGTGAGAAATCGCATGGTTGTGCCTGCGTCTTCCACATCGATGACCTTGTTTTCGGTCTTGATCAGCTTCAGCATGAGCTGCGTGTCATTGGCATCTGACAGGTTATGAAGGGTTGATTTATTGCCTGAAAGCGCATTGAGAATCAGCACCCGATTGCTGATACTTTTAGAGGCAGGTAGACTATTGACACATCCTGAAACGAATGAATTTTGTTTAAGAGATATTGTATTCAAGTCAACTTTGTGTTATGATTTTCGAAAATTACAAGTTGAAAAATATTTTTTCGCATGAAGTGTAACATTTAAGCAAAAAATTAAGTTAATTAGTAGTATGAGTAAATCCAGTACATTCGTGATCGGTATAGGCTTAGCCTCTGGTGCACTGTTAGCCGCATGGTTATTAACAGGAAGCCGGAAAGAAAAAACCAAAAAATTCATCTACGCGGGAACGGCCAGCATCAAAAAAACTATCAAAGCTGACAAACCCATTTACGATGAAACTGAATCCTACTACCTCTAAGCTGAACGGTAAAATGCCAGAGCCCTTTTTACCTCTTCCGGTCTGATCTCGCAATCCCATTTTGCGTTCCCTATCCCTTCCAGGAGTACGCACAGAATCCTATTTCCTTTATTTTTTTTATCCTGACTCGTCAGCTTCGCTATCGCGTCTTCTTCGCCCGGGGCAAACTGAACTTTGCCAAAGACCCGGCTTATGAAATGCCGGATCTCATCAAAATCTGCTTCGGTAAGCATGCCTTTTTCGCGGGCAAGGAAGGACTCGCATATCAATCCAACTGCCACGGCCTCGCCATGGAGGATTTTCCTCTTTGCCTGTAGCAAGTAAGTTTCTACGGCATGGCCGATGGTGTGGCCCGCGTTCAATGTTTTGCGCAATCCGTTCTCATAAGGATCATTGGTGACCACGTTCAGTTTCACCCGCACCGAATGTTCAAGCAACATATCCCAGTTCTGGTCCTGAATTGAATGGGACTGGATCTGTTTCCACACAGTGGCATCGGCAATGAGGGCATGTTTGATGACTTCCGCAAAGCCTGAACGCTTCTCGGCTTCCGGCAGCGTATTTAAGAAACCGCTGTGAAGCAGGGTGAGCACGGGGGTTTTGAATACGCCGATATGATTTTTGAAGTGCTTAAAGTCTATCCCCAGTTTACCACCGATACTTGCATCTACCTGGGATAATAATGTGGTGGGGATGAGTATGAAATCAACTCCCCGTTTATAGGTAGCAGCACAAAAACCACCCATATCGCCCAACACGCCGCCCCCTATTATGATCAGCGCCGAATGGCGGTCCATCTCCTGATCCGTCATTTGTTCCCAGATAAGTTCGCAGGTACTGATATTCTTGTGCTCCTCCCCGCTGGGTATCTCAATCTTGTGATGGGGGGGCAGAATGTCCCGGAAGGCTGGATAACAAAACTGGCTTGTTTTATTATCCATAAGCACTGCAAGCTTGCTATAACTTTTTCCCTGAAGGAACTTCTTGAGATCCGAACCCGGGTAAGCGGAGAATAGAATATTGTCGGTCATCCTTTCTTAGTGGGTGGAAAGTTATTAAAAATTACTCCATTCATCGGGCATAATAGTTTTTGGAAACGATTTCGGATGGGATAATCCTCTTTATATATTTGCGCACCTTTTAACTATGGAAGTCAAACCAGAAGTTTCCTTTGAAGATACAGAAGTGGCCTTCGCCTACAAATCCGATGCTGATTTACGGAAAGCCAACTTCATTTTTTCTCTTGTCAATCACCCCTGGATTTCCTTTCTGGCGATGGGTTTTGTCAAAGTATCTTTTAAGGCAGGTTTGCCTGTTGAGGGGATCATTAAAAAGTCGGCTTTTGATCATTTCTGTGGAGGTGAAAGCATTGAAAAAAGTGAAGAAGTAATTCAGTTATTGGGCCAATACCATGTAGGAACCATTCTCGACTATTCAGTCGAAGGGGAGAAATCCGAGGCAGGGTTTGATATTACCATGGAAGAGATCCTTCGCACCATTGAAAAAGCCCATCGCTCGAAAAATATTCCATTTTGTGTCTTCAAAATTACCGGCCTGGCTTCAAGTGAACTGCTTGAAAAGATAAACCAGAAGGAAAATCTTACGGATCAGGAAACAGTCGCATATGAACGCGCCCAGAAACGGGTGGATAAGATCTGCGAAAAAGCGCATGCTTATGGTGTGCCGGTGTTGATAGATGCAGAAGAAACCTGGCTACAGGACCCCATTGATCAGATGGCGGACGAAATGATGGCGCGTTACAATCGCGAGAAAGCCATTGTATACAACACTTACCAGATGTATCGCATAAGCACAATGGAGAATCTCATTCATGATTATCACGATGCGGAAAATGGCCAGTACTTTCTGGGAGCCAAACTGGTGCGCGGCGCTTACATGGAAAAGGAGCGCAAGCGAGCCGGAAAATCAAATTATTCCAGCCCGATCCATGAAGGCAAAGCGGCCACCGACAAAGCATTCAACGATTCTCTTGAGTTTTGTATCACGCATATTGCCAGGGTGCATATAATGTGTGGTTCTCATAACGAATTCAGCAATGAACTGCTCACACAGCGAATGGCTGAAAAAGAACTTTTCGTCAATGACCCGCGGATCTGGTTCGCGCAGTTATATGGCATGAGTGATAACATTTCTTTTAACCTTGCAAAGGCCGGTTATAATGTCGTGAAATATGTGCCTTATGGTCCGGTTAAAGGGGTTATGCCCTATTTGCTCAGGCGTGCTCAGGAGAATACCTCTGTGGCAGGTCAAAGTAGCCGTGAATTGAAACTTATCCGGACTGAACTCAAACGCAGGAAAGTATCAGGGGTGGGGATCAGGCATTGGAATGCTTAGGCTCAGTCCACCGTCGACGGACGACAGACCACAGCCGTTTTTCCTTATCCTTAATAGAGTGCACACACAACCGGTATGCGAAAAAGGCTGTGGACCGTGGACTGTGGCCCGTGGTCCGATTGTACCTCAATATTATTGGGTTATTTTTGCCAAGAATTTACAATACTATGGTCTTAAGTGAACAGGAAATTATCCGGAGGCAGAGTAAAGAAGCATTGGAAGGACTGGGTATCAATCCCTATCCTGCTGAACTTTTCGAAGTGAATGTTTCCGCAAGGGAGATCCTGGAAAATTTCGACACTGAAAAAAAGAATTATCAGCAGGTATCGCTCGGGGGCAGGATCATGAGCCGGAGGATCATGGGATCCGCTGCTTTTGCGGAATTGCAGGATGAAAGCGGGCGTATCCAGATCTATCTCCGAAGAGACGATCTCAGTCCCGGTGAGGATAAAACCCTTTACAATACTGTATTTAAAAAACATCTTGATATCGGTGATATCATCGGCGTGAAAGGTTTTTCTTTCAAGACCCAGACGGGTGAGATCTCTGTCCATGTAACGAGCCTCACAGTTCTTGCGAAGTCCCTTCGGCCTTTGCCCATCGTAAAGGAAACTGTGGATGAGCAGGGCAAGGTTACGCGCCACGACGCATTCACTGATCCTGAGCAACGCTACCGGCAGCGATATGTCGACCTGGTTGTTAACCCGGAAGTACGCGATGCGTTTGTGAAACGCACCCATCTGGTCAACTCCATGCGGGAGTACCTGAACAGAAAAGGCTATCTCGAAGTAGAGACACCGATTCTGCAACCGCTTTATGGCGGCGCGGCGGCCAGACCATTTACGACGCATCACAACACCCTGGATATGACGCTGTATCTGCGTATAGCCAATGAGTTATACCTGAAACGCCTGATCGTGGGGGGATTTAATGGTGTCTATGAATTCTCAAAAGATTTCCGCAACGAAGGTATGTCGCGGTTTCACAATCCTGAATTCACACAGATCGAGCTGTATGTAGCCTATAAAGATTATTACTGGATGATGGATCTGGTGGAAGAAATGATCGAAAAAGTAGCGATCGACCTGCATGGCACTACGCAGGTTAAGGTTGGCGAGAACATCATTGATTTTAAACGACCCTGGAAGCGGTATACGATGTTTGAAGCAATCCAGTTCTTTACGGAGATAGACATTTCAAACATGGATGAGCAGTCGTTGCGAAATGCCTGTCGTCAGTTGCACGTACCCCTGGATGATACGATGGGAAAAGGCAAGCTGATAGACCAGATCTTTGGCGAGAAGTGCGAGCCTCAACTCATTCAGCCAACGTTTATTACTGATTACCCTATTGAAATGTCGCCGCTGGCGAAGAAACACCGCAGCAAAACCGGTTTGGTGGAACGTTTCGAAGCGATTTGCAACAGCAAGGAGATCGCCAACAGTTTTTCGGAGTTGAATGATCCAATCGATCAGCGCAGCCGGTTTGAGGAGCAACTTGAATTGGGTATACGCGGCGATGAAGAAGCCATGGCGCTGGATGAGGATTTCTTGCGAGCGCTTGAATACGGGATGCCTCCAACGGCGGGTTTGGGAATTGGCATTGACCGTTTGGCGATGATCATGACCAATTCTCCTTCTATTCAGGATGTTTTATTCTTCCCGCAGATGAAACCAGAGAAAGCTCTCACTGCAGCTCCTGAACAGGAGTTCGCCCAGGCCGGCATCCGTGCTGAATTGATTCCAATCCTCCAGAAACTCGGGATTAATTCCATTGCCCAGATGCGCGAAATGAAAGCTTCAAAACTTTTTAACGATGTATGCGGGATGCGCAAGAAAATGAAACTGGAGAATGTTCAGAATCCTACCCTGGAGGAAGTGGAAGGATGGGTCAAATAATTAGAAATAACATTTCATAAAAAGGGAAGGGATCGCGTTTGAGAAAAATTTTTTCCAATCTTACTTTTTGGGTTCTCCTGGCCATTACTTCTGGCGCCTTGTTGGGTCATTTCTATCCACTCAAGGCAGTTGAGATGCAGATACTTGGTAAGGGGTTCATTGAAATCATTAAGGTATTTATCTACCCCATCATTTTTCTCACCATTTCTCTTGGGATAAGTGGAATGAGCAACCTGAAAAAAGTGGGAAGAGTTGGTGGCAAGGCTATTCTTTATTTTGAGGTGGTAACTAC
Source organism: Cyclobacteriaceae bacterium (assembly GCA_040902445.1). Taxonomy (GTDB): domain Bacteria; phylum Bacteroidota; class Bacteroidia; order Cytophagales; family Cyclobacteriaceae; genus Chryseosolibacter. Next base: position 14,333 of record JBBDXJ010000160.1, read on the forward strand.
TCTGGCATTAGTCATCGGTGTCATCGTTTCTTACGTTGTTGAACCGGGTGGGGGTGTGTCTACTCCTGATGTCAAGAGTCAGGATGTATCGGAATTTACAAAGGGCGCAACGAATTTCAGTTGGGCGCAGTTTTTAAAGGACAACATCACCATCCAGGTTCTTTTGTTTTCTATTGTTTTTGGAATTGTGCTTAGCAAGCTTCCCGGTCGTGCGAAGATCATCCATGTGTTAAGTACTATTTCCCGATATATTTTCCGTGCCCTTCACCTGGTAATGTTCCTCGCCCCCCTGGGCGCTTTTGGCGGAATGGCCTATACCATTGGCAAATATGGCATTGATACTTTGTTGCCCCTCGCCAAGCTGATGGCCACGGTGTATATAACGATGGCGTTATTCGTTTTCATTGTTCTGTATTTAATCATGCGGTATTATCGCGTGAGCTTGTGGAAATTTTTAAAATACATAAAAGAAGAATTACTGATCGTGCTGGGTACATCTTCTTCGGAAGCGGGCTTGCCTTCGCTGATGGAAAAACTTGAGCGGATGGGATGTTCGAAACCCGTTGTAGGATTAGTTGTGCCCGCGGGGTATTCCTTCAACCTTGATGGTACTACTATCTATTTGTCCATGGCAATTCTTTTTTTGGCCCAGGCTTTTAATGTGCACCTTACCTGGGAGAATATCTTTGCCATCATCGGGATTTTATTTGTTACATCCAAGGGTGCCGCAGGTGTTACAGGCAGCGGTTTTGTGGTATTGGCTTCAACACTTACGGCGGTGAAAATCATTCCGATCGAGGGATTAGCATTGCTCCTGGGAGTTGACCGTTTTATGTCAGAAGCCAGGGCCATCACAAACTTTATCGGCAATGGAGTTGCGGCGGTCTGGCTGGCGAACAATGAAAAAGAGTTTGACCGCAACAAAATGGAAATAGCTTTTCAGGAGAAGAAGGAAGCGGTTTGAATACGTGCGTCTTTTCAGCCCATGGTGTTGCAAACCTGATAATAAGGAAAAGTAGAAAATCCGAGTTCAATCTTTTAGGTATTGTTTCTTCGCAGTCCAGGTAAATGACCTTGAAGCATTTCGAGGTGATTGAGTGCATAGACATGCGGGATTTTCTCTTGCTCAAGTCTCAGGTTATTATCCTTTAGATAGGTATACAGTGTCTTTTCCCGATCAAGGAGATTATCCAATTCATAATTTGCAATTTTCTTTCCAGTTCTTACAAGAGCTCCAAGCGCTCTAAAAGTTTCCCAATCCATCATGATACTTCTGGTTTGACTGTAATAGGTTCTCATTTGATTTAAAATCAGAAAACCATGTGTGTCAATATCGCCCCAATAAAATATGTTTATTGGCTTCAGCCAATCGATATCGTGAATGTATTTGACATTGAATCCGCCTCCTGCCCAGATTGCAATTGTATCCCGCAAATACGGTAGGGTTAAAAAATTCATTTTGTTTTCGGTTAAGATCACCTGTTTGCACGACGTGTTAAAGGCTCTGAGGTCTCCCAAGGGGATAGTAATATCCGTCAGCGCCTGAATGGCTAGGGAGGGGTCAAGGAATCGCATTCGTACCGGAGGTTCGTCATACCGGAGGTTGAACCTTCGTTTAAAATCCTTTTGATCCGGGTTGAGATAGTCAGGAATCACATGTTCTAACAGAGAACAAATAATAGTCTCATTTTCCTCAATATATTTGGTGTGTACATCTATTGGCAATTGACGAATGTACTGCCCTGGCCTGGGAGTATCTTTGAAATACCGGCAAACTTTGAGCAGGTCGTCCCAATTTATATCTTGTTTTATTACTTCCTCAGGATTTGATTGTGCCCACTTCTCTAACTCAGGAAGTTCCTGAGTTATTTTCTCATAGCAGGAACAGAATACGCTGAACTCTTTTTCTTTCCTGAGGAATCGCAAATAATCTTCAAGTGTTTCAAAAATCACGGATCGCGGAAATTTATTTTTTCCCACTTTCTGACTTCTTATCTCATCCCATAGTATGGAATATCCAAAGCCTTTTTTTTCCCTGCAATTCTCCTGCAGGACGTTCAGATCATGCTGAATTTTCTGAAAGTTACGAATGGTATCACCAGGCCTTATGCGGGTTATCCTGTTAATTTCTCTTGGGAAAAATGAAATACCTGTCGTTGCGCTGATTAGCACGTCTTTCCACCACTTCAACGCAATGGCTTTAATCACTTGCGGACTGATCATACTACTTCGCTCATTACTTAGACAACATAAGACAACATAACTTTTGTTCTTAGAACTTATGAGTCAAAGACTCACACCTCCATATTTTCCATATTCGGCGCATAAGCTACGGAGGACTCAGTATAACCGCCTGCAGCCGACGTTTGATTTTTTCTTCTATATATTCTTCGTAAGTCAGATTTCTTATCTGCGAATTTTTACCCTCTTTATTGGAAACAAAATGAACTGCATTCACATAATTCTCTATGACATTTATTTTCTGCAATGGTGTAACGATCAGCAACTGCAGGTTTAATTTCTTAAATAATTCCAGTCCGTATCGGGTACTCTCATCAGAACCTCTTCCAAAGGCTTCATCGATTACAACAAACCGGAACGATCTTGATTTGGTATCTCCAAAGGTTAATCCAAATTGAAAGGCCAATGCACTTGCCAGTATTGTATAAGCCAGCTTTTCTTTTTGGCCACCTGATTTACCTGAAGATCCAGGGATAAATTCTTTGGGGGTATGATCTGCCATATATTGCTCACTGGCATTGAATTCAAACCATTGCCGTACATCAGTAACCCTGGCAGTCCAATCCAGATCGGTGGATTGGCCACTGTTAAAGCGGTCTAAGATCTTCTTCACCTGATTGTATTTTTCTTCCGTGTACAGGGCATCGTTATTCCCGAAGCTGTGCGCATAACAATTCCGCAAGTCTTCTTTAAAATAGTCTATCTGCTTATCCTGCGCCCGGTCGGTAAGGATCTTGACATATGTTCCCGGATTGTATTCAATCTCTTTAAGGTGCTTGTTGATTTCATGGATCTTATCCAATATATCTTTTTCATAGCTCTCCAGCTTGCTGTGGAAGATCGCTATACTCTGGATCGTATTTTTATTTAATTCGTCCTTAAATCGTTTCTCATGTCTTGGCAGATCATCATTGGCAACACGCTCAAACATCTTCAGATACTCAGGCAGAGCTTCCATGGAAGAAAATAACTCGCTTGTTTCCACCTTGCTGTGCTCTTTTATATCTTTCATCTTTGAGATGATCTTATCGCGGAATCCATTCTGCTTCTCTGACAGTTTCTGTCGTTCGCCTTTGTCTCCTGACAACTTTTGAATCAGGGTGAATTGCTCGGCATCAATATTTCTGACGGTCAGTTTCCTGTCTTTAATCAACGCCTGGATCATTTCGAAAAATTGCCTTCTGTCCTGATCCTGGACACCTTCAACCAATACGCTGCATTCTGTTATTCTTTCCCCGGAATCCTGGATGTTTTTCTTTAACTCACCGATCCGTTCATTTTTTTCCTTTTGTTTCAATTCCTCAGTTCCAATCTCTTTTCTTACTTGTTCCAGCTGATTTTGCAAAGACCGGAGGATGTCATTTGAGGATTCCAGCTCGCGTTTCTCCTGCTTGAGCTGTTCCATAGTGATGTTTTCCTGTTTCCAGTTTATTTCCGAATAATTTTTAACCCGTAACAGTTCAAGGAGTGCCTTTTCAACGAGCTTGCAATTATTTGATTCACCTTCAATCTCCCGGATTTTGTTTTGTGCAGATTTGAATTCATTGTACAAATTATTCAGAGATGCTTCCATCGCTCTTATTTTTTCGAGGTTACTCCAGCCCAGCACATAGTTCCTTCTGTCATCGATGTTTCTGCGATCATCTTTTTCGTGCCGTTGCCATCCTGCTTTGATCTGCCCTTCCCTCGTTACGGCATCGGGCAGACGCTGAAAGTCTTCCAGGGAGACACAGGAATAATTAAAACGATGATTAAGTTCATGTTGCAGCCAGTCCTCGTGGAGGGTATCAGGCTTTATTTCAATTTTCTGAATAACAGAATCAGATTTAATATTTATATTTTTGCGCTGTGAGTTATTCTCAGCTTTGAAATAAACAAGTCTTTGTCTGCGGCCATCTTTTGACTGCAATACCGTATGGTTGACATAATTACTGATCCGGTTATACAGATTTGGTGGCACGATCATGCTGAGACCGAAATTATGAAGGAGTTTTTCAATAGCCCCTTCCCACTCTAATTCTTCACCATTTACTTTCAGGAGTTCCCCGACAAATGGCGTATCCGATTCATTGACACCAAGATCTTCCGCAAGTTGTTGCCTGATACTTATCATGGCTTCAGGGATTTGAGTTTTCCTGCTGCGGAGGGAAGCCAACTCAATTTCCTCAGCTTCGATCTGGCTTTTGATGTTGCGTTCATGTGATTTTAGTTCATCACGTTCATCAACGATCTCTTTTTGTCTTTGGCTATTCATGACCAGAATGTCATTGGCTTTGCGGATATTTTTATAGAAAGCCTGCTCATCGTCAACAGAACGCATGCCGCATTTCACAGCCAGTGTAGCATATTCTTCCGACCTTGATAATTTCTGATCTTTAAGCGTTGTGTGTTGCTGCACTTCTTTTTCAATTTCCTCAAGCCGTTTTCCGCCGCTATTAAAAATATCCTGCCGTAGCTGCATTTCTTTCTCCCGCAACTGGCGGATTATTTTTTCGAGTGAAGCCAATTGATCCTGGACCTGGGATAACTGAAGCTCACATTCATTTATTTCATGAGCCAGAAAACCGATCTTCTTTTCAGCGAACCATGCTGGTATTAGCCTTACTATTGTGTCAATCTCCTGAATTCGCTTTGACAAATCGGTGTAAGTGGTTGAATATTCAACGAGAGGCCTCAGGATATCCAATTGTTCCCGGGCAGTTACCACAGACTGATGTGCATTATTCAAGTCATCAAAGCGCTTCTTCAATACTTCGATCTGTGTTTTTATATCGGTTTTATCCAGCATGTGCTCTCTCACAAATTCTGTCAGACTACTTACCGATTTCATGGAAACCGTTTGATAAAAAAGGTCGATGGCTTTATCGCTGGTCATTCCAAAAAGCCTCCTGGAGCTTTCGCTGTACTTTGAAAAGTTGTCATCAAATAGCTGAATGTGGGCATCTTTTCTCAGGCGCTTTCTTAATTCCTGTATATCAGAAAAGCCAGTAAATTGATCTGCTATTGTCAAAGGTATTGAGCTAATGATGAACAGCTTTTCAGCTTTATCATCTTTCATCCAGAAAAGCTGTGCGAGGCATACATTTTCTTCATAATCTTCATTGAAGAAATTAGCCAGTATAACGGTATAGCTGTTCGCATCGGCGCGCAAGGGAATGTCCCTGACCACATTTGTCGATTCATTTTTCTCTTTTTTGTATTCACCCCGCACGTATGAGCGAATTGACCGCTCTTTGCTTTCAGCCCCGGCGGCTTTATTGAACGTTATTCTATGATGAGGCACTATTAAGCAAGTCAGGGCATCGACCAGCGTAGATTTGCCGGAGCCGATATCTCCGGTTAAAAGTGAATTGCTGCCATCCGGTTGGATCCTCCATACTTTATCATGAAAGGTTCCCCAATTGCGCACTTCCAGGTATTGCAGCCTGAAACCCGCAAGGCGAATGTTTTCAGAACCATTGTTTTGAAGATTCATGCGGAATAATTTAATTATTTAATTCTTTTACGAAGGATCTTATCCTGATTTCAATTCTGGGATCAATTGATGGAATGCAATGCATGAGATTTTATGATTTAGATTGAGAACCACAATAAAATCAATAATGGCCTTTACATTTAACTATAAGTATTTGGGATTCGGACATTTTATAAACAAGCCTGTGTTCCTCGTTAATTCTGCGGCTCCAGTAACCGCTCAAATTGGCTCTTAATGGTTCTGGCTTGCCAATGCCTTTAAATGGGTGACTATCAATTTCCCTGATCAGTATTTTAATCCGGTCAATGACAGATTTATCTAATTCAAACCATTCGTTGTATTCCTTAAACGCCAGGGAGGTAAAAGCTACCGTTCTCATTTGCCTGGCTTTGATGCCAGCGTGTAAGCCATGAAGTCTTCCATAGTGAAAGTTATAACATTCCGATTATTTTCAGATGATTCAATGGAACGGCTTAGCTCTTCTTCATAGTCTTTATCATATTCCTTCAGGGAAATAGTGACATCTATATTTTTTTTTTCGCCAATAAATTGCAGGATCTTATCCAGAAGCTTTGCGTTTAACTCTGACGGATGTACCTTAATAATGGTTTCCATAGACCGTTGTTTATTTCCTTAATATCAAATTTAAGCATTAAACCCAGACAATAATATACTAACCTGCCTTTAACGCCCTAGGCTACTCTTTATCAGTTTTGTATCCTTTAAGTTTTTCCAAAATTTCCTCCACTTTATCCGCATCGATAAATGCCCTGATAATTCGTCGCACCTCGTAGGTATCCTTCTCATTTTCCAGGCCTCGCAAAAATCCTTCATCAATAACTTTCCTTATCTGCGTATCGATCTTTTCAAGTTGTTTTGCTTCATCTGTTGAAGGCGGCAGAAAAGGTTTCATTCTTTCAACGATCTGTTGTTTTGTAATGATCGCTCTCGCCGATGTTCCCGCCGCATCATTTTCCAGTAAATATTTCCGCAGCGTAAGGCAAACCAGGGTGAGCATAAAACTCATGTGTCTTTTCTCGATTAGTCGCGGGATCTCCGGATCATCTTCCAATTCCATTTGTTTCAAAAAAGCAAATCCTTCTGACCTGTCGACATACAGGTCAAGACCGATAGCCAAATAGTATTTTTTAACATCCACCTCGTATTGCAGAAGATTTTCCCATGTCTCTTTCTGGGTATCATAGACAATGCCCTTAAGCAGTGTAACAAGTGATATGGAATACGGGAACGTCATAGTTTATCTGTTGAAAATAACCTGTGGTAATCTCATATTATAAATTTTGCCGGAGCGGCTATTCTGCACTATGACCTGTTCTTCCTGCTGTGTGTTAATAAAATGTTTATTTTCCTTTGAGGCAATGAGATAGTAGGCCACTATCTCCGCAACGCCTCTTGTAATGGTAAATTTTTCTGTTACATCTTTTAATGTAACCTGGCTCTGATGTCTCAATAATGCGTTGATATTGTCTTTTAGTTCCTGCTGATCGATTGTAAACTGATCAAACAACGCATCATCTATAGATTCTGACACTCCTATTTCAGCCGGAGCTGGTTCAAATCTTACGTTATAAGGGGGAGTGAACGGAAGCCTGCTCATGAAAAAATGTCCTTTAAAGATCCCGGCTAAGTCAAAATCGTCGTCGTGCAGCAATTCATTCTCTTTTTCTTCAAGCAACAGTTTTTCAATCTCTTCTATATTGTGCAGGATCCGCTTGCTTTCCAGTAATGATTTTTGTTCAACAAATTTCCGTAGCTGTTCTATCAGTCCGTCATTCGTGCGGTTTACCTTATCTCCGGCTTCAATAAGACTATTTTTAATACGATGGATAATGGTTTCATCCCTTAGCTTCATTACCGCGGGTAAGGCCATGATCGATTTGATAAGATTATCCAGTTCATCCTGTTTTTGCCGACTCATCAGGAACTCCCAGAATGCTCTAAAACTTTTGCCCTGATCGGTTGTCCATACATAATCCTGTTCGTTAAAGATATCATCCAGCAGTTTTCCTTTGGAAACGTTGCTTTTTATGATTCTTTCCCTTACTTCTTTGTCCAGGTCGCGAAAATTCTGTTCAACCTGCCGGAAGTCCGCCAGCAATCGCTTGGCAGTATCTTCCGCATAAAGATACCGCTCTTTGATCCTGGTCTCATCGAAAACTTCGATACTTCCCTGCTTCGCTTTTTGAATTTCTGCCTCTAATCTTTTCTTCTGGTCTTCAAGGTCTTTGACCCTTTCGTACAGGTTTGTGTTGGTTTTAAGCGTAAGCTCTTTGAGGATGGAAAAAAAGTGGAGCAACCTTGATTCGGTACCCACAAACTCCTGTTTACTGAGATCTTCCATCCATTTGACAGCATTTTCAGCTGCCGGTGTCAGGTCAAAGACCGGGTCATCGCCCTGTTCATAATATCTCCTGAAAAAGCCCTGTTCAGTCCATTTCAACAGGTATTGTTTCGCGGATGATGGATACATTATTTCCGGCTGATTAAGAACATGCAGGTGATCGCCTAAAAGGCTGTCAAGCTCTTTTTCAGGACAAGCGATCCGGCTTTGTTGTTTGAAAGTGAGGTAAATGAAACTGATAATAAGGGGCGCGTGATCTGCACGGACGAGTCTTATGGTAATATCGTTCTTGAATAGCCAGTCAATCTTATCGTGAGTCATAGCACCGGGCGGATATAATCTAAATTGTCATAAACTTCAAAAATTGTATTGACAATTGGTGTCAGCACTTTTATCATTAGCCGAGGTTAGTGGTAGTTGCTTCCGGATTTTTGCATTACCATTGTTCGGTTTTAGAGAGGTCAAATTTGCAACGTTTCCCGGACAATTGTCTTTTTTTTGGCAATTTTCCGTAAAATCTTAATACAGCAGCCATTGTTAAAATGACATTTTAGACTTTCACGGTGATTTTAGCCCACTGCTTACGTGACTCGGGATTCAGAATATTGACCCTTAATATGCGCCTGGAAATATTTGCCAATGGAACCGCTGATCATTTCATCATAAACATTCTCCGGCACATGGTGATATTGCCATACTTCGCCGGATCTGAACTCTATTTCAAGGGTTGAAGTAAGCGTTTCGTATCCGACGGTGATTGCCATGGATGAATCTACGGAGTGTCGTTCCATAATAACATGTTTTTGTTCAATTTCGATCTTGATCATAAAAATGACCGGCAATCATGTTAAAGAGCCCTAAATATACAGTAATTCGGTTGGCGGATATTCACAGATTTCATGCCTTAATCATTGAATATTTTAGGCTGTAAATTATTATTTTTGCTGTTCCGAAAAGAGATGGCACTCAATTAATAAGTGCTATTCTTATTCATGGGAGATAACAAAATCGTTAAATAATATGTCAACCGTGTTTACCACTGACGAAAAAGACTTAAAGAAATTTTTTGAAACATTGGCCGAAGATGAGATCCAGGATTGTTGTCCTTCGAAAGTTTATTACCGCGGCCAGGAATATTATGAGAACGATCAGGTCAGCAGTGCTGTATTTAATGGGGATAAGACTCTACTTACCGGAATGGTAGTTGGCAGTGAAAAGTACCGCGTATTGGTACATTTGAAAGACAGTGCGGTACATGCTTCGTGCACATGTCCCTATGATAGTGTATGCAAGCACATAATAGCTGTGTTGTTGTATGCCAGTAATGAGTCCGTTAACATTGATACGGCAGCATCCCGTGCCGATATTGGCGTAAAAGAATATTTGAACTCCTTGTCAAAAGGAGATTTGACAGACCTGGTGATGAAATATGCACCGGAACAGTATTTTACAGGCATCATTAATAGTCATTCCGACGGTTCGGACGCGCAAAAAATATTCAAAAAAGCAGAGCGCGGCATACAAGAGATCTTCGATGACCATGCGTTATTGGATAGTCCTCACGAATTTGAAGATGCCCTGATGAAAGAGATAAGTAAATTATCAGGATTAGAGAAATTACTGAATAAAGAGTTGGAACCGCTGATCGTTTATATTATTGAAGAAGTCGAGAATGCTTTTGATGAGGGCAATTTATATGATCACTACGGTGATTATAACTTCGAGCCGCCTGAAATATTTTATTCATTTATAGCGAACTATGCCAGCGCCCTGAATTTTAAGCAAAAAACAGAATTCCTGGAAAGAATTGATAAAATGGTGAGGCAGTCCTCATACACCACCTTTCACGGCCTGTATCAAATTTTTGAAAAAGTTTATAATGAAGAGGATCTGCCCCATTTAAAGCTGATTCTTATGGATAGTTATAAAGACCAACCCTATCACCTTGTTGAGAACTATTACCGTTGTGTTGTGGGGATATTATCCAACGATGAAAGAAAAAAGATCTTATCGGTTTTAAAAGACAAGAGCAGTTCGCACCTGACAAAACTAGTAGAACTTTTGAATCTGGAAGGAGCTGGCAAGGAGGGTATCGAAATCCTAAGACAATGGCTTTCCGTGAACGCAAAAGATCTTGTTGAGGAGAATATCTATTTTCTTTACCTGGATTTACTAAAAGTAGAAAACTTTGATCTGCAGGAAGTGGCAAAAGAATCCATTACACGATGCCCGACATGTAGCATGCTGCAAAAAATAGCCACCCTGCTACCTGGAGATATATCAGTTCATGAGGAAATTCTGGAAAAGAAGAATCCGGGTGACTTACTTGGTTATTTAGAGCGTTCCGGAAGGCTGTCTGAGTGCCTTGATCTCGTAAAACGAAATAAGCACATTTGGGAAGACAGGGTTTTCGATTTTTACAAAATGAATAAAAAGGAGTTTCCCCAAGATGCTGTGAAATATTTCTGTAAAATGATTGATAAAAATCTTGAACACACCGGAGATCATTAATATCATGCTATTGCCGATGCACTTCGGGAGACAAAGAAAATTGATCCGCAGCTGGCTGATAAGCTGACCGGTGATATACGCCTGAATTATAAAAGGAGAAGCAAGCTTATGTCGATTATTTCGGGAGTATAATTCTGACGTCTTCGCTCTCAGAGTCACCGGTCTCCGGGACTGAGCCTTCGAGGTCCCCTTTCGATAATATACTCAAGACTAATAATTCAGTTTTTATATATTTGTTTAGGCTGGTACCTTCTTTTGTCGTCCCTTTGCGGAAGCCCACCTCAGAGGAAGCCAGATAGCAGTATTCACTTTAAGCCATTTTGGCCACTACCTTCCTCTCAATTCACGTCATTTTAACCTGAATTTCTCGCTGGAGAGATATTTGATTTCACTGAAGGAAATAAAGCCAATCGTATGGATGCGTTTTCAAAAATGATCATTGACGCGGTCGACAAAGTTAAAAATGCCGTCGTCAAAATAGATGTTTACAAAACAGTCAAGGGGAAGATCACGGCTGCTGGGTCTGGCTCCGGTTTCATTTTCTCTTCCGATGGGTTGATCTTTACCAACAGTCATGTCGTTCACGGGTCGGAAAAGATCATGGTAAGCCTGTTGAACGAGAATGAGATCGAAGCGGTACTCATCGGTGAAGACCCTGATACTGATCTTGCTATTCTGAAAATTTACACCGATGGATATTCGGTTGCCAGGCTGGGCAATGCAGCTGAACTTCAGATCGGACAATTTGTAATTGCCATTGGAAATCCCTTTGGTTATCAGCACACCGTAACCGCCGGAGTAGTAAGCGCGCTGGGCAGGACGCTTCGGACACAATCCGGAAGGTTGGTAGACAACGTAATTCAATCTGATGCCGCGTTAAATCCCGGTAACTCGGGCGGACCGATGATCAATACTGATGCGGAAGTAATTGGTGTCAACACTGCAATGATAAACGGCGCACAGGGATTGAGTTTTTCTGTTGACATCAACACGGCCAAGGAGATTGCGACCCAGTTGCTTAGAGACGGAAAAGTTTTTAAAGCGTATCTTGGAATTGTCCTTCAGGAAGTCCCCATTAACCAGAAGGTATTGCGCCACTATCATCTTGCCAATCAGAAAGGGTTATTTGTTGTGAGTATGGAGCCCGATTCACCAGCCTCCCGTTCGCAGTTGAAAGAGGGTGATATTATTGTGTCCTTTCATGGCAAGCCTGTTAATACGATGCACGAACTTTTTAAAGAGCTCACTAAAAAGGAAATCCTTACGGACGTGGACATTTCCGTGATCCGTCATGCGGACCTGATGAAGTTCAGCGTGTTCCCGATGATAAAAGGTTAACAATTTATGTTGATGCCTTTGTTCCTGCGTCTGCGTTGTAGAGATAAGGCAGGCCTTGTCTCTACAAACAAACGGGAATTTAATTTACCTTACATAGTCAAATGTCGATATGAGTCCCATACCATTATTCCATGCCTCAATATTTTACCTTTTCGTCAGACTATCTCCGCGATTTCACCGCAAGGGTGTTCACTCACTATGGTGTTTCGTCACAAGATGCAGCAACAGCCTCTGACGTGTTATCGAAAGCTGACCTCAGGGGAATTGATTCACATGGCGTCGCCCGGCTGCGGACGTACGTGGATATGTTTACGATCGGCAGGATAAATCCCAGGCCAAACATCCGGATCGTTCGCAGTAAAAAAAGTATTGCAACGGTTGACGGGGACAGCGGTTTGGGATTGGTGGTTGGCCCTCGTGCAAATGAGATCGCCATGGAGAAAGCATCGCAGTATGGGTCGGGTTGGGTAAGCGTATGCAATACCAACCACTACGGTATTGCATCTTACTATTCGCTGAAAGCCCTTGAGCGGGATATGATCGGCTGGTCGATGACGAACACTTCTAGAATTGTAGTTCCGTTATGGGGCGCTGAAAGAAGGTTGGGAACAAACCCGATATCCATTGCTTTTCCAGGCCTGAAAAATCCTCCGATCGTCATTGACATGGCAACCAGTGTTGTTGCTTTCGGAAAAGTTGAAATGGCGGAACGCGCCGGGGTTGCTTTACCGGAAGGTTGGATCATCGATGATGAGGGAAAGCCTTCCGCTTCACCCGGAGATGTATATAAGGGTGGTTTGCTACCACTGGGTTCGACCCGGGAAATGGGAGGGCACAAAGGATATTGCCTTTCGGCGATGGTTGATATTTTGAGTTGTGTATTGAGCGGGGCCAACTGGGGACCTTTTGCTCCCCCATTTGCTTTGTTCGAAGAGACTCCAAAGGAAAGTGTGGGCAAGGGTATCGGTCATTTTTTTGGCGCTATGGAAATAGATGGATTTGAGGACGTGACTGTTTTCAAAACAAGGATCGATCACTGGATCGAAGTGTTCCGCAAAACCAAACCCGCCCCCGGACACGAAGCTGTTCTTATTCCTGGTGACCCTGAACACGAAGCGGCGAAGGTGCGTTCAAAATATGGCATTCCTGTTATGGAAGCCGTGGTAAATGACCTCAAAGAAATTTCGAAAATAACCGGGGTAGATTTTGAGGTTAAATAGTGCTTCACGCAGGCGGGTCTTAGTGGCGAAATTAACGTTATGAAAACGCCCCCTGATGAACTGACTCCTCGATAAATTCCACCACTTCCTTTACCACAGATTGAGATTTGAGATTGTGGCCGAGGCCTTTGGTCGTAACAAGTCTCGATTGTGCCCATACTTTCTGTAAAGGAATTGAATACTGATACGGTGCTTCGGGATCGTGTTCGTCATGAATGATAAGACCTTTTACATTCAGCCCCGCGGCAAATTTCCGTGACGAAAAGAATTCAGGTGTTACATCATACTGCTTCCCGAAATAGTCGGTCACAAGTTTTACGGTCCGGCTTGAAATACCCAGGGTCTTTTGAAAAACTGAAATAAAGTCGCTGGCTTCTCCGGGAGGCGCGAGGAGGACGATGCGTTCCACCGGTAACTCGGGAACGCGATAATAAGTGTAAAGCAGAGAGAAGCCGCCGAGGGAATGTCCCACAACCGTGTGAACATCGCTGTGCTGGCTGATGAAATTTTCAATGAGGGAGCTGTACAACGGGACCGTCAGAAAATTACCTGAGGACAATCCATGGCCGGGTGCATCGAGTGAATAGAGCGTGTACTCGTTTTTAGGGAGGGCCTCGATATAGGCTTTCCAGCGATACGTGTGACTCTGCCATCCGTGAAGAAACAGTATTTTCTTTGGACCGTTTCCCCAGCGATACCCCTGGACTGTATTGCCTTGGTGGTCTATGACGAACTTCTCCGCTGAATTGAAAAAAGCCAGCTGTTTTGAATTCGTCGGCACCCGGAATGGCCGGCAGAATAATAAGAATCCTTTTCGCGCCGCCCTGGATGGCGTAAGAATGGATAATGTGTCCAGGTAAAAGCCAAGCATTTTAACGATGAGTGTTTTCATATTATCGGTTCTGATTTTAGATACCAATTGGTATCTAGTTTGACAAAAAAAATTAAATCTCAATTTCCTTTAGCTGATGTTCCAGGTGTTTGATCACCCGTCTGATATCCTGGTTATCGCCCCGGAGTTTGCTCATCATGATTGCCCCTTCCAGGGTGGCGATAATGATAGTGGCGTAATAGTCAAGGTCAGTCTCTTTTTTGATCTGTTTATACCGGATGCCGTTCTTCAAAATAGCGGTTACGGAGTCCCGCAGGATATCCAGTATTTTTATAGCTTCCTTTCTCAGTGTCGGATTTGAATCATCCGCCTCGATTGCTGCATTCATGAGGGGGCATCCGCCTATTAGTTCTGGGTTTGTAACATAGGATTCAAAACAATGGAATATGGCCCGGAGTTTATTTCCTGCCGTGTTCTCACATCTTATTTGCGACCGCAATTTTTCAAACATCAGGGAAGAAAGGTGAAACAACGTTTCTTTTTCAAGGACCGCCTTATTTTTAAAATGGCGGTAAATAGCGCCTTTTGTAAAACCCGTTGCCGTGGTTATGTCGCTGATGGACGTAGCCTTGTAGCCCTGGGTATTGAACAACACCCCGGATTTCCTCAAAATTCGGCCTTTTGTCTCATCGGGATTGCGCATGTACAAAGATACCGATCGGTATCTTTGATTCCAAACTGTTCTACAACAAAATTCTGAAGTCTAGAACTTTCAGATGTCAGGATAGAACAGTTGGGCGGTTGCCAGTTACCGGTTACCAGTTTCCAGTTTGTGCATGCCTGAAATAGGTTGACCAAAAATGGTCAACCGTATGAAGAAAAACAAGTTAAAATTAGAGATCCGAGCCAACCGTTGTTTCTCAGAAGAATTCAAGAAAAGTAAGGTCAAGGAACTAGTAGAAAAACAGATTACTGTAACCCAATTGAGCCGATTATATGGTGTAACCCGGACGGCTGTGTATAAATGGCTATATCATTATTCGAATGATTACCAGCGAAAAAGTACCTTAGTGGTACAAATGGAAAGCGAATCATATAAAACAGAACGATTACAGCAACGTGTAGCAGAGCTGGAACGCACCATAGGTCAAAAGCAGTTAGAAATCGACTTTTTAAACAAGCTGTTGGAAATTGCTAGTG
>JBBDXJ010000161.1:0-16962 GCA_040902445.1 Cyclobacteriaceae bacterium
CGCCGAAATAATATTATCATTATAATCGCATTCCAGAAAATTGGTATTGGGCAAACTGATAGGCGTGGGAACAGTTGACCCATCATCATTCAATACGATGTAGAGTGTAAATGGACCGCCGGGACCACTTACTGAAATATTGTTGAGTGGTTCGATATCATCTACTTCGAAATCATCCAAAGGAACAACGACGGTGCTGAGTTTCACCGCGCCTGCCTGTGTGGGATTACCGCTGTAAAAAGTTATCGGCACATTTCCGCTGAGCCCAATATCACCCTGGTTGGTAATTTGAAAAGACACCGTAAAATTCTGATTGGGGCAGGTAGGAGGATTCACGGTCAGGGAATTGCTAACATATGCAAGGTCGGGCGATTTGTACGTAGGGCAACCGTCAAGGTTCAGGAAAGGCGTTTGATTTAAGAAAGTATTGAGAGGGCGGTTAGGGCCAACCGTACAACTCCCGGTGGAAAACACGATGTGGTGTTTTTGTTGTTTGATGGGGATGGTCAGGTCATCGTTGACGTTGACGTTAAAATAACCATGCTGATTCCAGACTCTGCGCGCGGGCACCCAGGGATCACCAGCGGATTTAAATACACGGACATGAGAATACCGCGAATAGTTCAGGTTACAAAAATTATTGATCGCATTAGTGTCATTAAAACCACACGTCACGCAAAGTTCTGTTGAACCGTCCGCATCCACGTCGGCAACGATAGGATATTCCCGGTTCGTTCGCGATACACATGCCTGCTGGTTATAGATTGTTCCGTCGGTACCGTTGATGATATAGAGAAATCTTTCATCGCGGTAAACGATTTCGGATTTTCCATCGCCATTAAAGTCGAACAACGTACAACCCGTGTATCCCGAAGTTTCTTCGTTTACAAGTTTGGGGCTCCATGGTAACGGGTTCATGTTCTCATCCAACGCATAAAGGTATTTACCCGAAACGTAGGAAGCATTCAATCGTCCATCTCCGTCAAGGTCGCCGATATTGATGCGGCCTGTACCGTTCTTCCAGCCATCTTTATAGTATTCCCCCGTCTGGTCGGGGCAGGCGAATATGGTAATGTTTCCGGGAATCGGATCGCTGTAAGTGAGCATGGTGTTATTACGCACATCCCAAAAGAAAACTGTGGTATTATCGCCATGTGAATTGGTTGAGCCCGACGCGAGCACATCCAGAAAACCATCCTGGTTATAATCGGCAACACTGGTAGCATTGTATTCATTGCGGATAAAATATTCCGGTGCGCTTTTCAATAAGGTAAGTGACCCTGCATCAAGTGTGCGTGTTCCGAGGTTTACACTGTATATCGAACAACCCAATACCAGCTCAAGTTTATCGTCTCCCTCGATATCAACTGCAACGGGTCCGCCATTGGTTCTTGTCCAGGATGTCGATGTGGATTTTATTATTCTCACCCCCGTGTGCGCATCGTAAATTTCATCCTTCACGTATAGTTCAACCTTTCCATCACCGTCAAAGTCAGCAAGGCCGTAGTTGATCGGATCGCCGCGTAATCGCTCCGCGGTTCTCCACAGGAAGTTCAGGTTACAATCATAGGCGAACAGGAAATTTCCGTCGTTACTACTACCTGAAGGATCATAGTAACCAAAGAAGAATATCTCTCCGCAATTATCATTGTCGATATTCGCAATCGCGACTTCCCAGTTCGGGTCGAAGGTTGCAGTGACTTGTTTTTGGATAGAACCATCGGTACCATTGAGAATGAAAAGCTTGTCGGTATATCGGTTCATGGTGATAATCTCTGGCTTGCCATCTCTGTTCAAATCACCCACGGCCATACGGGAGAGGTGATTGGTTGTTTCGTCAGGGGAAGTAAAGTCGAGGGCCATGGTAAATTTGGGGAAAGCCGGAGGAGTGGCTTCACACAATGCATCTTCACCCAAATAGAAGCCCTTACAGAATGTGCTTGCGGAACAGTTGTTGTCATAACAGTCAATAAAACCGTCATTGTCATCGTCTCTTCCGTTATTACAGATCTCCTGGGCGGATAATGGCATGGCAATCAGGGTGAATCCCAGGGTGCACAATACTAGAAGCCTTTTCATGATCTTCAGGTTAAGATGAATAAAAGTACGGAATCTGCCGATTCCAAATCTACGGTAAATTATATAGGGTCTGGTGTGGGGTAGTAACCTTAAAAAATGCCTTGCGGAGGCCCGTTTCCGGCTGTTTAGTGATGTGATCGCCGGTTGTACTTTAGTGACGACAGACGGACTAAAAATTTACGAATTTGGAATGACGAATGACGCATGGGAAGAGACTTTAGGCATGGAGATTATTCCCCGCGAATAGTTGAGCATATAAGTCCAAAAGTGAAATAGTTGATTTAACACGAATAGTTCCGCATTCGTAATTCGCACTTCTACATTTCTTCTACATTCGTCATTTGGAAAAGGTTACCGCAACACTGTAATACTGCCTGCTCTTGGGTTGTTTTCTTCACCATCGCAACGGAGAACATAATAGTAAACCCCGTCGGGGAGTTGTTTGCCATTGAAAGTCCCCGTCCAGTCATTGACATAGGGTTTGGCCTCATATACCTTGATGCCTTTATCATCATAAATGGTTACCGAACATTGGGGATAATCGAGAATGTTTCCCACCAACCAGGAATCATTGATCGCATCACCATTATCAGGGGAAATAAATTTCGAGGGTATCAGTTTGTTAACAATGAAATCGCCTTTAACACTTACTTCTACAGTAGCCATTCCGGTACAACCATTGGTATCCGTTCCGGTCACTGTATAGATTGTAGTACCTACCGGGCTGGCTACCGGATCTGCCAGGGACGCGTCACTTAAAGTTGCGGCGGGATCCCATGAATATACATCTAACCCCGTGGCCAGGAGTTGTGAGGTTTCTCCTTCGTTGATCTGCAGGGGGTCTGCCGACGCAACGACAACCGGACTTGCTATGGAATCCACTGTCACCGAAGTAGTTATGATACAGGTTCCGCTCGTAACATCCACCGCATAGGTTCCTGCATCAGTCACGTGGATCGACGGTGATGTTTCATTTGTATTCCAGAGGTAAGCGCTGAAAGGCCCCGGGACTTCGAGCAATAAACTATCACCCGAACAAACTTCGAAAATGCTTCCGGGAGTGGTGATGATCGCAGCCGGGGCGCTTTGAATGGTAATGTTTTTATTTGCCTGAGCCTCGCACGCGCCGTTGTTATAAGTAACGCGAAGGGTTACCGTGAAAGTGTTTGCAGTTGCGAATTGATGCGAGGGATTTTCATCCGAAGATGTTTGTGAATCCCCGAATGTCCAGTTATAAAATTTCGTTTGCGCAGCAGCCCCGGTGCTTTGGTTTGTGAAGTCGATCACTTCTCCGGTGCAGCCGGTAAGCGGTGCAGTAAAATCAGCTACTGGAGGTGTGGTAGCGGTAATGACCACGTCAGGGGTTTCAATTGCTGCACACGCGGGATTGGCTATGTACTGCGCTTTTACATAATATTTTCCTGTGGCGGAGACGACCAGTGTTGGACTGGTAGCCCCTCCGATATTCCCTCCTGTTCTCTCCGCCCATTGGTAACTGAAGTCGGGGTCATTGGGTACGATGCTCAGTGTTTTTGTGGCGGGTGGGCAAAACACATCCGACCCTGTATAACTGACCTGAAAATCCGGAACATTGATCATGTCGACTACGGTGGATGCTTGTTGGGCGATACATCCATTGACAACTACATCCAGATAATAGCGGCCTGCGTTTACCGATTGAAAGTTTGCAATAGGAGCAGGGGTGAGGCCCGTACCTGTATAACCATTGGGCCCCGTCCAGTTGTATGCTGTGGCAGTCACGTCATTTACGAAAAGCGAAAGGACACTTCCAGGGCAAACAGGCCCATCGTTGTCAGGTACTGCCACCCCGGAGGTCATTCCCGGGTCTACAGTAACATTAACTGTATTGGATGTTTCTGAACAAGCACCACCTTCGCCCGTAGCCGTAACGGTATATGCCCCGCTTACAGTGACATCAAAAAATGCATCGGCACCATTGGCAACGGTACTTCCTGCGTTCATCCATTCGTAATTCGTACCCCTGCTCGGGGTGGCCGTTAACTGCAACGGAAAACCTGAACAGATGGTAATCGGACCGATCGGATTGACGGAAGGAACAAGACAACTTTTGTTCCGGAAGACCGACACTTTAGAAGCCAGGATGTTATTGTTGTTATCATCGACACTGGTGAAAACAATATCGGGTTTGCCATCGCCATCAACATCGCCTATCCCTACGTGACGGTTGATGAAAGTCGTGGGCTGAACCAGGGTTGAAAAGGCCAGGTTACCCGGAGTACTTTCGTTATTCAGAACAGTGAGTGATTTTTCCAGGGATGCTACGACAATATCCGGGAGGCCATCACCATCGATATCTCCAAAATCGACGCCCCAGGGACGCACATCGGTAAGTATACTGATTGGCGCCGCAAAGCTTATAGTTCCGGCGCTTTGATTCTTGAAAATGGATATTGTTCCGGAGCCGATGAGTTGTGTTGCCGCTATCTCCGGTTTATCGTCTCCGTCCAGATCGCCGATCTTTATATTTACAACGGTACCGCTGATGCTTAGTGTCTGATTCTGGGTGAGGGATATATTTCCCGGGATGCTGGTGTTTTCCAGTATGAAAATATTACTTGTCTGGGTGAGGAACTGGCTGGTGACAATTTCCGGCAGGCCATCGCCGTCGAGATCCTCCACCGCCAGGCCATCCGTGCTGGCTGCGCCGGTAATGTTCAGGGTAATGGGGGTTGCCACAAAGCTGATCGCAGCCGTCGTACTTTGATTGATCAGCACGGAAACATTATTACCTGTTTGATTGGTGATGATCAGTTCGGGCTTTCCGTCATTGTCGAGATCGGCTATATCGGTTCGTTTTACTTTTTTACCCGTCAGGGTTATGGACTGAATGGAAAAAGTAAAAACTCCTGCTCCGGTGCTGGTATTCCTGAAAACAAATATCCGGTCACCGTTTGCCCCTCCTTCGGAAACCACCAGGTCGGGCTTTCCATCGCCGTTCAAATCGCCGCAGCGCGCATGGATTGAACGCGTACCAATTAAGAATGGGATCCGGTTGAAAGAAATGTTTGGCAATCCCGACAGGGCAGTGGTATTGGCAAAAACGTTCAAGGTATTTGTACCATCGTTTGCAGTGGCAATATCTGTTTGCTGGTCATTATCAAAATCGCACATACATAGGTCGTACAATCCACTCTCGCTGTTAAAGTCAACCTGGCCTTCAAGGCTTGCGCCCGTGATCCCATGATTTCCCCCAAAGCTCAATAAAAAGGGAAATTCTGACTGATCACTGAGACCAGAGGTCAGGTCTGTGACTACGATATTTTCATAGGTGGTTCCCGCTGGCACGGCTACTTCCAGTAACTGGTCAGATATAAATTGAACGCCACCTTTTACTGCGCCAAATGTCACGGAAGTGCGTGTCGCATCATTATTGAATGTACCCTGGATGGTAACCACCTCACCACTGCTTCCGGAAACCTTATCGACCTTCCGGATAACCGGTTTTTGGGAAAAGCAAACGGTGTAGCCCGCGATGAAGCAGGTAAGCAGAACCAGTCGTGTGAGGCCTTTATGAATGGTTTTCATGGGTAACATTGATATCGTTCAGGTGCTCCTAGTAACCTATTTTTTTGGCTCTATGGTTAATACCCTGGCGGTATTTAGTTTTGTGTACGTTTTGAGATTTCGAACTTCCTGGTGCGCATCGGCAGACTTTTCGGTTTCCAAAATATGCACATAATATTTCCTGTCTTTTTCATAGTAGAACAGGTTGGCATTGAATTTCTCATCCCTCAGTTCTTTTTTATACTTGTCGGCAGAAGTAAAGTCGGTAAAGACTTTGACCACGACATAGTGCTTGGTTTTCGCTACTGTGGACAACTGTACCGCGTTGTTAAGCGGTGGTACTTCCTGTTTAAATCGCGAAGAGTGCTGCGCTGCCTGCTGGCGCAAACGCGATAACAGTACCGGAGATTTTTTCCGGAATGATTTCACGCTGCCCAGTTTTAAACCCAGCTGGATCTCATGTGTTCCCTGCGAAAACGCGGGTTCAGGTTGGTTGCCCGGCTCGTAGGAATAGCTCAGTAAAAATTTACTGATCGCCAGGCCGAGAGAACCGCTCATACCATAGGATTGACGATACGCAGCGCCCAGCCATAGATTTTGAGATAAATTTAATTTAAGCATAGCTTCGGCCTGGCTGTTTCCGGCTTTGGCATATTTGTACAAAACGTAAACCTCGATCGGGGCATAGCTTTCGTCAGTTTTCACTTTTCTGTTTACACCTTTCCTTTTGCGATTAATCATCTTGCCCGATAGTTTCTTCCGGTAATAAGCTGATACAATGATATTATCCAGTGGTGATACAGCGGTGTTTTCGAAACTCGCCGTGCTGTTGAACTTCGGGCTGAACAGTTGTGGAAGTGCAAATCCAAAATTGAAGCCGGATTCGGACTTGAACATCATTCCGAAATTACCCGCGGGTTGAATGTTGTCAGCGAGGTAATTTGTTACGGCAGGGTCGGATGGATCTGCCAGGTCGAGGTTGATGTTGTTTGTGATTGCTCCACCTGAGAGGGCAAAAAACAGTCTGCTTTTTTCGCTGAGTCCGATACCGTAGGCGTAGGTGAGTGATACATCATTTGTGCTGAGCAAACCGCGTTTAAAAGATGACAATTTTACCCCGACACCGGAATGGCTATTGTCCAAGAGGGTATTGAAATTTACAGTAGTGAGCACAGGCGCGCCTTCAATGTCCATCCACTGTTGCCTGTGGTTTACAAAAACATAGGTATACTCAGAGGCGGCTTCAGCCGGATTGTACAGGTATGGGTTGATGTAATAGCTATTGTAAACAGCGTAATTCTGCGCAGTGACGTTGTTGCAGCTCACGAATTGTGCAATGATAAGGGCATAAAAAAGAATGCGCATCCTCTCCATTAATAGGTACAAAGGTAAATAGTCACCAAAAAATCAGACTTAATTTCGTCTGTTTGCGCTCCAAAAAAGTAGTTTCATCGATTCCTGAAATGAAACTGTATGTAAAGAATTTGTAAGTTGTTACTTTACATTAAACTTACGAATATACGGTGTTTTTTCATTTTTTACAGCATGTCTCGAGGTTGGTGTAAGGTTGTTGGCTGATTTGCTGAAGTTTCACAGGATTTTTTCAGCAACATGAAAGCACTACCTGTTTTGTTATCGTCTTTATTTCTTCTCCTGATCCCTTCCTGCAAGGCACAGGTGTATATCGGGCCGATGGTCGGGGGACAGCTTTCATGGACACAGTTTGATAACAAGGACCTATACGATACATACGGGGTCAAACCTGTATGGGGCTATCACGCTGGCGCAAACGTTTCGCTTAAAGTCCGCAACCGCTTTTTCCTCCACGCCTCTTTGTTATACTCGACCAAAGGAAGAAAAGTGGAAGGCAAGGAGGACAAACTTCTAACCAACAAAGCAAAATACACCTTCATTGAAGTGCCCATTATTTACGCCGTGGATTGGCGCGGGCGATTAGGCAATGGAAAAGAGTTTAAGTTCTATTTTGGCGTCGGGCCGAACGTGAGTTATTGGTTAGGGGGGAAGGGAAAATTGTATAACAGTGACCTGGATGAAAGCGCCGATTTTGCTTCAAGGGATCTCGAATATTCAATTGTATTCAACGAAGACCCGGCAGATGCCACCACAAATGAAATGAATGTAGCGGAACCCAATCGCGTACAACTGGGACTGAACCTGGCATCGGGCCTGGTTTTAGAACCACTGGCCAACCAGAGAATATTGCTTATGCTTCGTTATGAATTAGGACATAGCTTTCTTTCGCGGACGAGTAGCGGAACTTTCACTCCTACCTACTATGTGGATGTGCTCCAATCGCGCAACAAAGGCATTCGTATATCGGTTTCTTATTTACTGGACCTTCGGGTCGAGAACAGGAAACGCGGTAAGAGTACAATTAAACGGAAGAAGGTTTGATGAGATGAGCGGGTACCCGATGGGTTATCGAATCACCGTGACTGTTCCTGTTAAGGCTTTTTTATTTGGGCATCCGAAAACATAATAATATACCCCTTCAGGAAGCGGCGTGCCCGTTATCGTGCCATCCCAATTATTTTTGTATCCAACGCTTTCGAAAACCCTTCCGCCGCGCGAGTCAAAGACACTCAATGAACAATCAGGATAATTTTCCACTCCTTCGATGATCAGCATCTCATTCACATCATCGCCATTGGGTGAAAACAAGATCGGTATTGTGACATTGATGACTTCGCCTGTAACCTGAATAGCAATGCTGGCAGTCGCCGAGCATCCATCCGTCAGGGACCCGGTAAGAACATAGGTGGTACTTGCCTGTGGTGACGCCACTGGATTTGATATCGTGGAATCATTGAGTGTTTTTCCGGGAGACCACGAATACTCATCGGCTCCTGATCCGGACAATTGCACCGTTTGCCCTGCAGCAATTGCCTCCTTATCGGATGACACAGTCAGCACAGGAATTGTTTTCTGCTCAATAATGATCTCGTCTGAAGAAGGACAACCATTTGCATCAACCGTTGCGACACTGTATTCTCCAGGCTGGTCAACGACAATCTCATGTGCGGTAGATGAATAATTCCACGTAATGGAGCTAAATAAACCCGTTATGGATAAACCGATCGATTCGCCTTCACACATGCTCATGGCTGTAGCGGTAATGACTGGCACAACGGGACTGAAGATATCAATTACCTTCGAAGCGTTGTCGCTGCAAAGCTGAACTCCTTCATACATTACCTTGAGTGTCACTTCAAAAGTATTAGTTTGATTATAAACATTGACCGGATTTTCTTCTTCAGAAGTTTCCCCATCACCAAAAGTCCAGTAATAAATCATTTCCGCATTGGGATCACCAGTAGATTGCTGGGAGAAACTAATTTCATCGGCGACACAGCCGAATTCCGGCACGTGAACGTTTGCTACGGGAGGGGTAAGCGCAGTGAGAACAACTTTGCCGGTTTCTTTTGGCAAGCAACCTGGGTTATCCGGAGTGATCACTGCATAATATTCGCCCGAAGCGTTAACTGAATAATTGTCAAAGGTGGCTTCAGTAATAAGTCCGCGTGTGTTCTCGTACCACTGATAGGAAAATCCCGAGGTCAGACGCGGTGTAATGGAAAGTGATTTTGTGCTTCCGGAGCAAAAGCCTGGTCCGCCACTGAACGATAGATCAAAATCCGGAATGCTGACGGCCTCTACCAGGGTTGAATCGGTTTTCGCAACGCAAGTGCCTGTCATCATTTCTACGATGTACAATCCTGCAGCCTGCAGTGTAAAGTTCGGCCTGCTGACCTCAGGTGTATTGGCGGTTTGTGTAAAACCATTTGGCCCCCGCCACCGGTACTCACTAGCCCCAACATCATTCACAGCAAGGTTAAGGGTGTTGTCTGTACAGACCGGACTATTGCTTCGCGCATCTGAATTTGTCTGCGTCAAAGAACTGGTGGGTGTCGTCATTGTAACAGTCACCAGATTTGATTCTCTTGAGCACCACCCTGATCCGGAAAGGGCTACTACTTTATATTCACCTGAATTGGTGATGCTTAAAAATGGTTCCGCCCCGGTTTTCAGAGGTGTTGGAGTTCCTTCCTGATACCATTCGTATGTGATTCCACCTCCGGCTGTTGCCCTTAGTTCCAAAGGATTGCCAATGCAAATATTTAATGGCCCACCGGGTGTCAGCTTCGGCACCATGCACGACAGATTTCTTAAGACAGAAATTTTTGATGCCGGAACCGGAACACCGGAGAAATCATCCACGCTGGTAAAGACTATATCGGGTTTCCCATCGCCGTCCATATCAACATTTCTTAAATTCCTGTTGATATACGTGGTGCTTAATTTAACTACAGGAGCAAAGGCGCCCGTGCCCGCAGTGATGGTTGTATTATTTAATACCGATACTGACTTTGCTATCGAGCCCACAGCAATATCCAGTTTTCCATCTCCATCAAAATCACTGAAATCAATTCCAACCGGAAGCGTTTCGGTAATAAAAAAAACAGGTTGTCTAAAATTCAGTTCTGATCCGCCATCATTGAAGTAGACCGAAACATCGCTGCCGGTCAACCTTGCAATCGCGATGTCAGGTTTGGCGTCACCATCCAGATCTCCGATACGGATATTACTGATGGCTTTGTTGATTGCAATTACTTTGAGATCGGTAAAATCGAATGACCCTTTGTTGATGCAAATGAATAGTTTATTCTCACTATCGGCCTGATACTGACTAGTGACAATTTCAGGGAAACCATCGCCGTTCAGATCGCTGATCTCAAGGGCATCGGTCGAGGAGGCCTGGGGAATTGTGACGTTTACGGGTGTGCCAAATGAAATGCCTGAAACGGTGCTCTGGTTTGGTAAAACTTTCAGGATGTTTCCTCCCGTGTTCGTTACAACAATTTCCGGTTTCCCGTCGAGGTCCAGATCGGCGATGGCAATCCGTTTTACTTTTATTCCGGTGAGTGTGATGCTTTGAAGGGAAAAGCTGAAAGTTCCGTTGTTCTTAAGAATAAATATTTGGTCTCCATCGGCTCCTTCTGAGAGTACAATTTCCGGCCTTCCATCTCCGTTGAGGTCTCCGCATTTTACATGCAAGGTCCGCGCATTGATAATCACGTCCTGACCGGTCAGGTAAATGTTTCCGGGTATGCTGGTATTTTGAAATACGGTGATGAGATTGGAGGTGTTGCTCGCTGTAGCCACGTCAACCTTATTGTCATCATTGAAATCACAGAGACAGAGATCGTAAAGTCCGCTTTGGGCGGAAAAATCTGTTTGTGGTGAGAACTCAGCGGCTGAAATTCCGGGTTCGCCCTGATAGTTCAGAAAGAATTGATTGGGTGCTGACGAAGTGAGCCCACTGGAAGTATTCGTAACGGAAATTCGATCGAAGGTTGCGCCTGCAGGTGTCTTTACCTCGATAATTTGATTTGAGAACGTTTTGAGCTCACCGCGTGCTGCGCCAAAAAAAACTTTTGTTGCGGAAAGGTTACTGCCAAAATCCCTGCCGTGAATGGTAATGATGTCCTGCACGGCAGCGTTGGTCCTGTCCACGGAAAATATAGCGGGATTTTGTGCCTGCGCCACGAGCGGGATTAACATCATTATACATACCAGGATCCGCTGCATACTCTCCATTCCTTTATGTTTTGGTGATGTTTACTTAAATATAATTAATGACACGATCTGATTGATTCAGGCACCGGCGAAAAAGTTACCAATAAAGTTATTTTTTCTTTTTGATCATCTTACCTTTCGGCTTGAGGTTGCTTTTTCCTTTATTGCGCACTTTTTTATCCATGTTCCTTTCAAACAGATACATCACTGAAAACCGCAATCCCATATTTCGTGCCTTGAGATTATCATCATAGGTCACTGGCAGGACATAGTCAGCACTGGTGGGTGTACCCAGCCAGGTATGACCCAGTTCAAATCTCAGATCCACCATGACCTTTCCGCTGTTGGAGGGTTCAAGAAGGATGGCCCCGCCCAAAGTAAATCCCAGCTGCAAACGTTTTGCATCTTTAATATAAATAATGTCGTAATCTTTGATATCTTCACCCCGTTCTCCAAAACGTATTTTATAGTCAAAAGGGGGAAATTCGTTTTCTTCGAATTCATCAGCATGGATCCAACCCTTTCCTCCCAGCCAATAGCTAAAGAGCGGTCCGGCGCCGGCGTGCCATTTAAATCGGCGGGTGCCGCCCAGTGATCCTTTGAAATGAATATTATACAGAATGGGAACTTCAATATAGTTGTAGGTGATCCTGTCTTCGAGCACTTTATCAATCCGTCCTCTGACAACTTTTCCTTTTGTGGAAAACAAATATTCCGTGTGCAGGAAATACCTGTCCTTTACCTTGAATGACAGGACAAAACCCGCATTGTAACCCGGCATGGGCCGGATCTTTACCTGTTTTCTGAATTGCGGGTCATCGGATCTTGCCCAGGATAACTGGGCGCCGCCTTTTACACCGAACTGCATTATTTGCGAGTACACAGGTGTGCCGGCCATCAACGCTACTATCCACACGAGATACGTGAGACTTGCCCTGGAACAATTATTCATGATGGCCATTTAGAAAATTCAAATGCTACTCTACCAAAAAACGGTCAAAGAAATTAATCAATAATCAACAGTTGTCAAATCTCCTGCCTGTCGTCTCATCACGCAGTCTTCACTTTATTGTTACTTTGATTAGGAAGGTTGAGTCCATTGAAATTGTATTGCAACATTATTGTAAAGATACGGTAGTTCATCGAATTTTTAATTTACTTTTTTTAGAAGTTGCTGCAACCCATATATGAAGTAAGAGGACTGCGACAAAGTTCCTAAAATGGACTGTTTAAAACCCAAATTGGGATTGCAATTTTATAAATTAACAGGAAAAAATCACATGGGGTATTGATTTCATGAGAGGCATGTTGATTGAGTAGTTTCTGGCTAATAACGCACATTGTAAGGTTTTTTTCATTTTGGATTATGTACCGTTTACCTTTATCGTACTTTAGTAATTAAACTCAAAATGTGCTCATCCAAAAGATGCGCATTACCTCACTTAGTACCTGAAATGAAAAAGATCTATCTGTTGGCCTTATTTTTAGGGCTGTCTTTTGTTGCCTTAGCCCAGGAGTCGAACTGTAGTGATGGAATCGACAACGATGGTGATGGGTTCATAGATTGTTTCGATGGTAATTGTGCAAATAACGTAGCTTGTGAAGACTTCTATATAGGAAAGGACAAACTTTGCCAGACACCTCCTCCGGGAACCGCGCTGTTCGGAATGCAGTTGGGAGCCAGTTCACAGGATCAGACAACTTTATCTTACGGAAGGATGGCAGTCGGGGACCTTGACCGGGATGGTATTCCGGAAATGGTGACCACCCATCACAACAACAAGAAATTGTTCATCCTGAATGGAGACGACCTTTCGATAAAATACGAAATCAATACCACCGGAACTCCCGAATATTTTGACCACGCCATTGCCAACCTGGACGATGATAATTGTGCGGAAATATTTATTGTAGAGGTAATCAGCAGCAGGTATTACATTACTTCTTACGACTGCACCGGAAACAAACTTTGGAGTACAAGAGCGTATGGCCAACCATTTACAATAGGACTGGCAGATTTTGACCATGATGGTTTGGTAGAGTTATACTACAAAAATGAAATCATGGATGCCCATACCGGGCAGATCCTCGTAACGGGAACTGGTACCTGGAATTCATTTGATTCCGGTCCTGTGGCGGTGGATATTCTTCCCACTGCGTCCTGTGGCGAATGCGCAGGACTTGAACTGGTCCTCGGAGGACAGATCTTCGCCGTCGATCTTACCCCCCGTACTCCGGGAGGTGGAAGTGTGGGCACTGCGATAAAGAGGTTCAATGACCTTCCCGGACTTGGGGGGATCACCTACTATCCCAAGTATGTAACCTTTGGTTATGTAAACAGCATGACCAGTGTCGCGGACTATAACCTCGATGGAAATCTGGATGTGGTCATGAATGGCGCTACCAGTGCGTCGGCGACCAGTACCACTACCGTTTTCTTCTGGGATGTCTTTAATAATCAGTTTAAAACCTACCAGCCAAAGCAACCCAACGGAACTTCATGGGCCCACGGTACCGGACGGATAAACCTGGCGGACATCGACGGAGACGGTCAAATGAATGCGACGTTCGTCAGTGGCCAGCGTATTTTTGCCCTGAAGGAAGATTTTACCCTGCTATGGAGACAAACCATTACCGAACAAACCTCCGGATTTACCAGTACGACCGTCTTCGATTTTAACAATGACAATGCCGTGGAAATTGTCTATCGCGACGAGGCAAATCTTTATATCATCGATGGAACAACCGGAACCGCCGCAACCACGGTGCCATGCCGTTCAAGAACCGCTAACGACTATCCCATTGTGGTCGATGTTGATGCAGACGGTGCGACTGAAATATGTGTCTCGTGCGCCACCAATAACATGGTCGACATTCAAAATAATGCGAATACAGTTTTTGGGCAGATCCGGACTTATAAATCATCCCTTGAGCCCTGGGTGTCGGCCAGAAAAGTATGGAATCAATACGCTTACTTCAACGTAAACGTTAACGACGACCTGACCATACCTCAGATCCAGCAGAAACACCACCTGGTCTTTTCAGCAGGTGTTTGCGGTCCAGGGCAGAACCGCGCGTTGAATTCATTCCTTAACCAGTCTGCTATTCTCGATTCCAAGGGATGTAAAACGTATCCGTCCGCGGACGTGGCTTTCGTTGCCAATCCATCGCTGTTGAATATTGTTCCGCCCACCTGTCCCGATAAGGATTTTACAGTCTCATTTTCCCTGCAAAACATCGGGGACCTCGACTTGAATGGAAATTTCCCCATAACATTTTATAGCGGTGACCCCACGCTGGCTGGAGCAGTCAAACTCAGCACGGAGGTTATAGCATTCAGTAATTTCCAGATTGGAGCTCAACTCGATATACCGAACATTATCGTCCCCGGTACAGGGGGCGCTTTCACGTTGTTCGCTGTTCTGAATGACAATGGTTCTTCGATGCCCACGCCCATATCTTTGCCAAATTCAGGTTTTGATGAATGTAATTTTTCCAACAACATTGCTTCTGCATCCGTAAATCCGAGGGTATTTCAACTCGGCACTACCTCAACAGATCATATTCAATGCGGTGCGGGACCTTCACCACCCAATGGCTCGGTAACAGCATTCAAGCCTGAAGGTGCAGTTCAGCAAACGGTCGGATACACTTTCTATTGGTTTGATGGCACCACGGCCGGCGCTCCAGGAGCTGCTGACTATACAGGTTCAGTAAGGACGGGCGTGACCAACGGTACGTATACGGTCTACGCCCGTCATGATGCATTCCAATGCGGATCCGATACCGTACAGGTTCCGGTAGGCGTTCAGACCCTTACCATTGGCGCCACGGTTAACGTTGATCAGCCGTACACGAACTGTAATAGTCCTGATGGCCAGCTGTCCGTTACTCCGGATGGCGGACAACCTCTTAATAATTATACCTATGAGTGGTTTGAAGGAACGGTCTTCGGCACCAGTCCTACCTTGTCAGACAGTAGCGTGCTGAGGTTCACACAAGCACTTACTTATTCCGTACTCGTGACGGAAATATCATCAAATTGTGAGACCCTGGAATCAGGAACCGTTCCGGATCTTACCGTAACCCCGGCAGTAACGACAGCATTCTTACCCGCAAACTGTTCACCTGTAAATTCTGGTCAGGCCTCGGCCAACATCGGTGGTGTGACCGCGGGATATACTTTTTACTGGTATGATGGCTCCACTTCGAAGCCCTCGGAGGATTTCCTGGGCCATACCTACAACAATGTTACGGCAGGTAACTATACCGTTATCGCCGAAGACAACACCACCGGATGTGCTTCGAATGAAACTGTAGTCACTGTATCTACGGTTTCCGGAATAACGGTAAGCGCTAACATTACGGCCCAGCAGACTTCGTGCGTGGTTCCAAACGGAGCTGCCTCCGCCAACGTAGGAGGTACGACCGCTGGATTTACTTTCAGATGGTTTGATGGAAATAATACCATAAACCAGATCGGCGCCAACGCTGTCATTACGGGCCTGGCTGCAGGCGATTATACGGTAGAAGCTACCAGTGTTGCCACAGGTTGTACGGATACCGAATTGATCACTATAGTTGATGCAATCCTTATCCCGACCGTTACGCCTTCCTTAACTGCAAATCAAACGGATTGTTTCCCGCCTGACGGAGCAGTCGCGGCCACCGCGGCAGGTTCACCGGGTCCCTATATCTATTACTGGTTCAATGGAAACATCGGAACTCCTGATACAACTGCATCGAATTTTAAAGGTGCGAATTATACGGGTCGGACCGCGGGTTTTTACACTGTAGTTGCAGTAGATGTCAACTCGCGATGCGGGTCTGCCAGGGGGTTGATACAAGTTCTTGACCAGACAGTCAATCCTGTAATCACAACGGCAACGGTATCCCAGACAACTTGTATTGTTGGAGGCCCGAACGGACAGGCTTCAGCAAATGTCGGAGGTGTAACTGCGCCTTATAAATTCAGATGGTTCACCGGTTCTGATACAACTTCATTTATAACGCAATCGCCTTCGATCACTAACCGGGCAGCGGGTACCTATACCGTTAAGGCTGTAAACCGAACCACAGGTTGTTTTTCAACTACGCTGGTGGTAATTAATGATATCAGTGCGAAACCTACGTTATCACTGACCGCGACCGACAATGGCGTTTGTAGCGGTGCTATTGGGTTTACAGGGTCCGCAACGGCTTCGTTCCTAACGAATCCAAACGTGCAGGCGGGACACACCTTCGTATATGAATGGCGAAGGAATGGTGTGGTGATCGCTGGAGAAGTTGGACCGTCCATTAACGGGTTAAATGCAGGTACCTATGCCGTTACGGTACAAAATCAGACTTTGGGTTGTATTTCAGATCCGGTGAGTATTGTTGTGAATGACGCGGTGGATTACCCGGATATGACTACAACGAACAGCGCCTCAACAAACTGCGCGCCCGCTCTTGCAAACGGAAGCGCGGAAGTCCTCACGGTGGATGGTACACCGGTAGCAGGCACCAGTGATTACACTTATCAGTGGCATACGGGTGCAGGAACAGGTTCTCCGATAGCCATTGGCACAAACCCCACAGCACAAGACGAACTTTTAACGAACGTGCAGGGCGGAACAGGATTCGATTACACGGTGCTGGTGACAAACACCATAACAGGTTGTGCAAACACCGCGCTCGTAAATGTTGCGGATGCGAAAATATTACCCGCTCTTACTTTAGTAGCTACGGATAACTCGA
>JBBDXJ010000161.1:17062-21673 GCA_040902445.1 Cyclobacteriaceae bacterium
TCACTTACACTGCCGTAGGTACCCATACACTGACCGGTTGCGTATCGCCTCAGGCGAGCGTCCAGGTATTGAATACACAAAACATTCCTGACCTGACTACGAGCAGCACGGGTTCCACGAACTGTATCCCGACCCTTGAAGACGGTCAGGCAACAGTTGTGACTGTGGATGGCGCGGCGGCGACCACGGTAGGATTTCTTTTTGCGTGGACGGGCCCTTTAGCCCCAGCGTTTTCAGTAGCTGCTAATCCGACAAGGAATGCGATCCTATTGGATAATGTGCAAGGTGGCGCGGGATATAATTACTCCGTGCTTGTAACTAACGAGTCGAATGGTTGTACCAACACGGCTTTGGTGAACGTGGCGGATGCCAGGGTATTGCCATTGATCACACTTACCCCGGTTGAAAATACCATCTGTGATCCGGCGTTTACAACACCTTTAGTTCCCTTCAATGGAAATGTAACGGCCACCGTTAATAACCTGTTAGGTGCATTAACCGATTATACCTTTGCGTTTGGCGGTGGCGCGGGTACACCTGGAGCCTCACCTGCCCACAATACATTTAATCAACTCAACGGCGGAATTACATACACTGCTACAGCAACTCATTCTTTGACAGGTTGTGTTTCGGCTCTCGCATCTGCTTTTGTAACAAATAATCTGATCTATCCTGCCTTGTTGACGAGTGCCGATGCATCCACCAACTGCGTTCCTGCACAGGTAAATGGTGCGGCTAATGTAACTGATGTGGATGGCTTTGTTCCCGGCGTCGATGCGCAGGCAACCGCCAACTATTCGTATCAATGGTATAACGGAAACACGGTCATTCCTGGTAACATCAGGGCGCTTGATACAAACCCGACTCTCGGAAGTACTACCCCGGGACTTGGTCTACAAGGAGGAGCAGGAAGTGTATTCACCGTACGGGTCACAACGAACGTTAATGGTTGTCAAAGCAACACCGCGATCACGGTGCCCGATGCGAAGGCCAATCCTGTAATTTCTGTTACTCTTGTAAAAAATAATACGATCTGTGATCCGGGATTGGGTGTGGACGGAAGTCTTACTTCAGCTGTTACCTACAAAGGTGTTCCACAGGCTTCTCCTTTGGCTGCGAACTGGGTGGTGACCTGGTCTACGGCATTTGTCGGTGAGACCATCGCAGGGTTAGTTGCAGGAAATTACTCTGCCTTTGTTACCGATTCAAATACTGGTTGTGTTTCGACCAGTGATCCGGGCACAATTGTAGATCAGTTCGATATTCCGGTGATCACCACAACGGTGTTGAGTAATCAAACCTCATGTGATCCAGCTCTCCCGAATGGTCAGTTGGATGGATCTGCCACCAACGGTCCGGTAGGGTCTACGTTGAGATACACATGGCATCCAGGCATAGGCACGGCAGCCGCCGCGATCGCTACGGCCAATGGGCAGGCTTCAGGAAATAATTTATCCACGGCAGCGAACCTCGTAACCGATGATTACACATTCATGGCGAGGAATGAAGTTACCGGTTGCGAGAATACATCGACTATTTTGCTACCACAACAATTGTCTTATCCGACCTTTACGGCAACTGTTACTGATGTGACTGAATGCGTACCCACCAACGGGGAAATAGAAATTGCTTTTACCACAATTACAGACCCAAATCAGTTTACGATCTACTATTTGAACGAAGTAAACTTCGCTCAGACCGGTAACCCCGCAACAGTAAAAGCGTCTGCAACGTTGACCTCCTCCAATCCCGCCGATCTGATTTACAGGGGAATGGTTCCTGCGACTCACTTTTTGATTCCAGGAACCTACACCGTTTTAGTTCGTGATGAGGTTAGTCATTGCGAATCCAATTCTGAGACCTTTACAGTTGACGATAATACCAATAAAACTATCACTGTTACAGCGACGGTCGAGGCAAGCGCATGTAACTCAGGGGTAGGTGGAGAAATTGACATTAGTGTTGTTCCCCCGGGAGCTTATACCTATGAATGGTATGAGGATGCTCCGACCAATAACAATTTTGACTTCATGAACAATACTAATGTTCCCACCTTTGCGGGACCATTATTACAAACTACTCCTTTGTTAAATGGATATACTCCACCTGACGTTGCGGGTGTGGGCGATGGAATATACACTGTTATTGTCCGCGATGCGGTTGGATGTGGGACGGTCTTTTCGGAAACAGTACCCTTCCTTGGTGCTCCTGGTATTGTCGTCACTCCATCAAATTCAACGCAATGTGATCCTACTGCTTCTGATGCGGACATTCAGGTTCAGGTCACTGGTGTTGCTGGCCTTGTCTATTCCGTAGCTTTATTCAGCGGGCACAACTCTACTACAGGAATATGGATTAATGGAGAAGATGATGGTTGTATAGATACATTTGACAATGATGGTGATGGCCTGGCCGATAATACGGGTGATACCGATTGTGGTGACGGAAGTGTAAACACAATTTTTACAAATACTTCTGCCACACTGACGGGTGTTCCCTCTGTTCCTTTGTTGGGAGATTATCTTGTGAGAGTTTATGACCCTGCAGGATCAGGTTGTGCGATTGAAAGAGTGGTTACGCTCGAAATTGATCCCAAACTTCCACAGGTTACAACTATTTTAACTCCGAGTACTGCATGCGTGGGCGGAATTGGTGATGGTACGGTTGAAATTACTGTTAATCAGGATCCATTGGATCCCACAATGCCTGCGTATGAGATCTCTGGAATTTTACCTGCTAACATCGCCGGAGTTGTGCCTCAGGCAATACCGACTGGTGTTGCGACCATGGTTACCGGTACTTTTGATGCACAGGCGTATACCCTTACCGTTACTGACCAGGTCAGCGGTTGTACGGTAGATAAGGCCGTAAATATTCCATCGCAACCTGCTGTTCCTACGGCCTTCACAGTAACAACTACTCCGGATGAGCTTTGTGCTCCCCTTACAGGTGGAAGCGCCCTGGTAAACAATATTGCACCGCTTACCGCTGTAGCCTATACTTTCGAGTGGTACACGGATAACGGACTTCTAGATCTCGCAGTCCCCATTGCCGTAGGTAATGGTCTGGGAACAGGTGGAGAATTGATTACCGCACCGGAAGTGATCGCGCATGACATCACTGGCTGGCCAGTCAGCGGAACTAACGGACTTGGTAATGGCAACAAAACATTTTATGTCAGGGCGCAAAAACAAGGCGGCCCCGGCGACCAATGCTTTACACCTATCCTTCAGGTAAATATTAATGATATCCACAGCGCGCCTGACCTGAATCTGCTTCCTTTTTCAAATACCTCGTGTACCGTGATTGCTGAAGGAAGAATCGAAATTACCGCTAGTACGGCTTCGGCCAACGGTGCGATTTCAGGATCACTTTACACATACACCTGGGCACCTGTAACCCCGGGAACTCCTGACAATAATGTTAATGGCGCCGTGCCGTACACGATCGCCAACCTGGATGCGGCTACCTATACCGTTACAGCTCTCAATGAAACAAACGGATGTACGACTCAAAATTCGGCAGTAATCCTCGATACTAAATTCGACATTGTAATTTCTGACAGGCTTGTTCTCGATCAGGCTATTTGTCCTAGCGGTGGCCAGATCGATGTCACCGAAATTCAAATTGACAGGACGATCACCAATGAGCCGTTATTGACTTTCAATGCTCCCGTGATTTCAACCGATTTCACGTACCAGTGGTTCAAAGCCCCTGCGGGAAGTCCAGGTACATTTAATATTGCCTCACCGCTCACGGATAATGGCGCCGCTGTTATCGACGGAGAATCGTTAGTCGCGGGAGTAGCACCACAGGAGTTTCCTACGATGGGCTTCGGTACGTATTATGTGATCGCCACACGAACGAATTCCGTCGGAATCCCGGGAGCAGGATGTTCTTCACTTCCGCTGAGAGTGGATGTGGCTGACGAGCGCGTTTTCCCGACCATCAGCTTCGCCACATTGGGAAGCACGGCGTGCAACAATGAATTTGACGGAGAGATCACAGTCACGGCTACCAGCACAGGTTTCCCGATTGGTACTTTGTACAACTTTGTGTGGACCAGCGACCCGGGCGGCGCTGTACAGATCACAGACCAGTTAGGTGTGGTGAGCGCTCCTGTATTCCAATCGGAATCCCTTGGTGGTCCGGTAGGAGAAAGGATTGGCCCGGGTGCGTATGACCTTACCGTTACCAATACGGTGAATCAGTGTCCTACGAATGGCACGATCAGCTTACAACAAAATACTATTCCGGTAGATGTGGTAGCAGCGAACGCCACGGCGTTGACCCATTGCGTGATTCCGGATGGAACGGTTGCAGTGACTACAGTGAATGTGGATGGAGCGGTTGCAGCGATGGGAGACTTCACTTTCGGCTGGACAGGTCCCGGTGCACCTTTTGCGGGTGCCAATGGGGCGAACTTACCTGCCGGAGATTATTTTGTGACGGCAACCAAGACGGCGATCACTGCCCCGGCTTCGGGATGTGCGAGCTCACCGTTTAGAGTAACTGTACTTGATGATCGGAGATTCCCGACTATCAGCTTCGCTACATTGGGAAGCACAGCATGTAATAATGAATTTGACGGACAGATCACGGTAACCTCGG
>JBBDXJ010000161.1:21773-29384 GCA_040902445.1 Cyclobacteriaceae bacterium
CAGACCTGATGGGCGTGGTAAGTGCTCCTGTGTTCCAATCTCAGGCTTTGGGTGGCCCTGCCGGAGAACGCATCGGACCGGGTGGATATGATATTACGGTGACTAATACCGTTAACCTGTGTCCTACAAATGGAACAGTTACCCTTCAGCAGAATACAGTTCCAGTGGAAGTGATGACTGCTACAGCGACACCGTTGACGGATTGCGTTGCTCCGGACGGAACGGTTGCGGTAGGAATTGTGAACGTGGATGGAGCAGGTGCGGCGTTGGGTGACTTCACCTTTGGCTGGACAGGTCCGGGCGCTCCTTTTGCAGGTGCAAATGGCGCTAACTTAATTAACGGTGATTATTTTGTGACGGCAACCAAGACGGCAATCACGGCTCCGGCTTCAGGCTGCGCGAGCTCACCGTTCAGAGTAACCGTACTCGATGACAGAAGATATCCTACAATCAGCTTCGCTACTTTGGGAAGCACAGCATGTAATAATGAATTTGATGGAGAGATCACGGTAACCTCGACCACCACCGGTTTCGGTGCAGGTACGACGTACAACTTTGTGTGGACAAGTAATCCTGGTGGAGCGGTTCAGATCACAGACCAGATGGGTGTGGTGAGCGCTCCTGTATTCCAGTCAGAAGTCTTAGGGGGCCCTATAGGAGAACGCATCGGTCCGGGTAATTATAACATTACCGTTACGAACAATGTGAACCAATGTCCCACAGATGCGACCGTGAGTCTCCAGCAGAACACCGTTCCGATCGAGATCCTGACTGCGACCGCCAATCCACAACAACGCTGCACCATTCCCGGTGACGGTAGTGTGGCAGTTGCTTTGGTGAATGTGAGGGTAGGAGGCAATCCGGTGTTGGGCGGAATCACACTCGCCTGGGAAGATAACGGCGGCGCTCCCGTTGGCGCAGGAACCTCCGTATTGAATCTGAATGCGGGATTCTATACCGTAGAGGCTACACGTACATCGGGACTTACCCCGGCATCAGGTTGCGTATCCGCGCCGTTGCAGGTTGAAGTAATCGATGACCGCGAGTTTCCGCTTGTAACCTTCAGCACGATTGCCAACACAACGTGCAATACGAACTTCGATGCACAAATTACTGTAATGTCAACCACCACGGGGTTGGGCAATGGCTCAAACTATGATTTAGACTGGACAAGCGATCCGGGTGGAGCTGTAGTGATCGCAGATGCCGCGGATGTTGCCAGTCCTTATTCGACCGCGGCACCCGATAATATCGGAATCGGCTCTTATACACTCACAGTAACAAACCGGACGACGCAATGCCCTACAACGGCATCGGTCACTGTGTTACAAAATACCACACCGGTTCAGATCTGGGATGTGACTAAAATTGACCAAAGCGATTGCGCGCCTTTCGATGGAAATATTACAATTGACACGAATGATCCGGCGCATGTCAGTGTTTTAGGACCTTACACTTTCGTCTGGGATAAAGCAGGAGTGCCTCTGGCGCCTGTTCCCGATAATATTGTATCCGCTGCCGACGCTGGTGTCTATACCGTTACCGGAACAAAAACAAGTGGTGTGGGCGCAGGATGTATCACAGCGCCGTTCTCGGTGACCCTTCTGGATCTCACGCAAAGGCCGACTATTGAACTACAAGCGCAGGCGAATTTTGCCTGTGACCCTGCTCTTGCCAATGGACAGATCTCTTCAGTCATCTTCGTAGGTCCGAACCCAGTTCCGGCTGCAGACTACGCGTTCCAATGGTTTGCCGGAAAAAACAATACAACCCCACCGGTGATCGGAATCAGTGATGTGCTTTCCAATCAGGTACAGGGTGATTATACGCTTCATGTTATAGACAACGTTTCCCCTAACAGAGGATGCGACAATACTGCGACGCTGGCCATTGTTTTCGATGAGACTTCATTCAGCCTGGCAGTGGCTGCGGCGGATCAAAACCTTTGCGCACCCGGACAAAACGGAAGTGTGTCGGTCACCGGACTCACCGAAGTTCGCAACGGAGTGTCTACCCCTGCCGGGAACCTCGCGCTCTACGACTATCAATGGTTCGACCAGACCGGAACGCCGCATCCCTCGACGCCCGCATATACAAATGCTGTGACGGCGATAAACAACCTGCTGGCGGGTAGTTATCATGTACAGGTAAGAAACGCAGTGGGTTGTATCTCGACGGCTACTGCCGGCGTGGTTAACGACCTGACCGTGCTTCCGGTCATCTCGCTTGATAATTTCCTGAACCCGGCCGTCTGTATCCTGCCTGAAACCTCAGGATTCCTGCAGGTATCTGCAGACAACAGCCTGAACTTTTCAGATTATATTTTCGAATGGTATGAAGGACCGGATACTTCAGGAACGCTTGTAGAACCGAACAACGCTACGCTTCCAAACATTCAGTACAATCAACCGCTGCAGTATACTGTGCGGGTAACAAATATTGCCACGAACTGTGTGAACCTGGATACTTACCGGTTCAGCGTGGATACCGTAGAAGTTCACGTCGTGGCATCGGCAGTGGCCCGTACGAACTGTTTAGTCGATGACGGTAGCCTTTTTGCAACCACACTCGAAGGCACAGGAGCCCTCTATAATTACGAATGGTATTCAGGACCTGTTGCTACCGGTGCCCCGGTGTTTACAACGAAGGACGTTACCGGAGCTCCGATGGGGCAGTACACTGTTATTGCCATCAATCCTAATCATAATTTCTGTGTCTCGACGCCTTACACTACACGAATAACCGACGCACGGGTGACGCCCGCAGTTGTGGCTACGCAGAAAAATCCTTTGACGTATTGCGATCCGGCGAATCCAAATGGTGTTGCTTTTGCAACGGTCAACAACGGCGTTTCAGGCTTCACCTTTGACTGGTTTGCCGGAATTGTTGGCGGTGCGCCCCTTTACACCGGAAGTGAAATTACCGGCCTCACCGCTATTACTTACGTGGTCAGGGCGACTGATGTGCTGTCTGGTTGTGAGAACACTGCGTCCATCGCGATAGACAACGATCCTGTTGATGTTGTTGAACCTACGGTCACGATTCTTTCGCATCTGACGAATTGTGTTGTTCCTGACGGGGCCCTGTCTGCCAACGTAGATGGAAATACGGCAGATTACTTCGTGCAGTGGTATGACGGCAATTCGGTGAAAAACCAGAATAATGAAACCGGTGAGTTTTACCGCGACATTGACCAGGGATTTTATACGGTCACGGCTACCGATAACGAGTCAGGTTGTGTATCCAACCCTGTCATTTCAGAAATACTTCCGTTCCAGGAAACTCCTGAATTTGATATCAAGGTCGTTCCTACGAACTGTGAGCAAAATATTGGGGAAGCCACGCTGGTTCTCCTGAATGATGTGGAGCTGTTGACCATTGAATGGGATATTGCCGGAGTCATGGAATTTGGTACGATGATATCCGGGTTGCCGAAAGGAGAATTTACGGTCACGGCAACAACTTATCAGCAGTGCGTAACTTCGAAGACCTTTTTGATCGATCCTGAAATATTAGTTTTCAACGGTATATCGGCAAACAACGACGGGCAGAACGATATTTTTGAGATCGCCTGTATCCAGGATTTCCCAAAGAACAATGTGAAGATCTTCAACCGCGCCGGAACACTGGTGTATGAAGCGAACGGATACGATAACCAGGATGTGTTTTTTGACGGGATATCAAACCGGGGTATCAACCTGTTGGGAACCGATCTTCCGGATGGAACTTATTTTTACATCATCGACAAGCGCAACGGGTCTCAGGCGAGAACAGGATACCTTGAATTATTGAAACAGTAATATGGGCATGCAACGCGTACATATAAAATTAATAACCCTGATCTTCGCGGTGCTTCCCCTGTGCGCGCACGGGCAGCACAGCATTGTATACTCACAATATTTGTTTAACGGGTTGCTGATAAATCCCGCGTATGCGGGAAGCCATGTACAGTTTAGCGCATCCTTAACGTATCGCAACCAGTGGGTGAATTTTCCAGGTGCGCCGGTCACGGGGACCCTTGGGGCCCATACGTCCCTGTACAAGGGAAAAGTAGGCGTGGGAATGCTGGCTACCGTTGACCGCATTGGAAGCTATTCGAATACCGGACTGTTCGGCAGTTATGCTTACAGGATCTACGACGCCACGCGCAAGGGTGTTTTTTCAATGGGAATTTCAGCGGGATTTAATAATTACAATGCCGACTTCAGTGATCTCAACCTGAGAGCAGGGCAGGACCTGACATT
This sequence comes from Cyclobacteriaceae bacterium, assembly GCA_040902445.1. Lineage (GTDB taxonomy): Bacteria > Bacteroidota > Bacteroidia > Cytophagales > Cyclobacteriaceae > Chryseosolibacter. Next base: position 26,018 of record JBBDXJ010000161.1, read on the forward strand.
CTCCGGATTCATGAGCGAGCTGAAACCGAATTTCGGCGGCGGCGTGTTCTATTACAATGACAAATGGTTCGGCGGATTTTCCGTGCCCACGATCCTCACTCATGCCGAGGTGTTCAACGGTCCGCTTGAACAACTCCGCACGCCGCGGTTTTATTACCTCTACGGCGGGATGAAATTTCCACTGGATCCAGGGACCAAAAAAATTATCCTGACGCCTTCGATCCTCGCCCGTGTGCAGGACGGGACTCCCCTCAGCACTGATTTTAATCTCAGCATTGCTTTCGAGGAACTCATCAGCCTCGGAACATCCTACCGCTCCGGAGATGGCACGATCGGCTATATCAATTTCAAACTCAGTGAAAAATTCTATGTTGGCTATTCGTACGATTGGACAGTCTCTGATATCAAGATGTACTCAAGAGGAACCCATGAAATTATGATCAATTACCGGACACGTCTCCGCAGTATTCACCGGGATTTGGATTGTCCGACGTTTTTCAGCCACTGATGAAATCAATTTTGGCAATTGTGCCCGCCTACGCTACAGCTTCGTCGGGCAGGCAATTTGGCAATTGTGCAATTTTGTTCTAACTCAATGCGTAGGTCAGGTAATGCATGGTGCTTGCCAAACGTATCGGCCCTATCTATTTCGTCGGGAGTATTTCGGTGTAAGAAAGATGTAATTTTGTTACACCCTTTGAATTGCGTTTGTGTGAATATTATCGTAACTTATTTAAGTTGGGGTAGTTATATCCACATTTCAAATCTTCGCAACTATTGGATTGCGTTCGTTGCTGAATAGAATTTTCTAACGGAAAAGTGTGATCATCATCTTGAAAATTATCGTAAATTTGGAGTCTCCTGTTTATTTCTTACCTGAAAGTTGAAGATTTTGAGAAGAAGCGCTTTTACATCATTAAAAGGTTTTGCAAAAGGGTTTGCGATCTGGATAGTCCTGGTTGTTAATTCTGTTTTATTGTTCCCTGTTCACGCTCAGGATCCAACTAATTTCACCCAGTTTTATCTCAATCCCTATCTGCTCAACGCCTCTTATGCCGGGTTTGATGGTCAGCCATCCATTTCATTGCTATACCGTAGACAATGGATGACGATTGATGGTGCGCCTACCATAACAAACCTCAGTCTTCAGGCGCCCATTAATGCCCGATTAGGCGTGGGAATGAATATCACCAATGATTCAAAAGGATTTTATAACAATACGGCACTTTTGTTTTCAGCGGCATACCATGTACCCATTCAGGAACATACTTTTCTCAGGTTTGGTATTTCGGCAGGTGGATCATGGAATACGGTAGACATGAAAAAGCTCGAGGCGATCAATGATCCGGCGCTGGCGAGTGTGCTGGACAAAAGTGCATCGCTGGCGGGAAATGCCGGAATCTCTTTGCATTATAAGTTATTCAATTTCGGCATTGCCATGCCTGCGATGTTTACTCCCGCCTACGTCAGCGAGGATGCTTTCAACGTAAAAGAAGTAAAACCTTTTCAGGCGCTGATCCTTCATGCGAGCAACAGATTTTATTTTAACAACAACAAGAATATTTTTGAGCCCTACGCCGTGTACCGCATCAATACCGGTTTGCCGGCTCAATATGAGATTGCAGGTATAATGCATCTGAATCATGTCGTGTGGGTGGGAGCATCACATAAGCAGGATTTTGGCATTTCGGCTTTGGGAGGTATCAAACTGAAAAATATGCTGGCCATCGGCGCGTCATACTCCATCCAGAAAAGCGGTGTTGATGAATTGAACAGTCCGAGTTTTGAGGTGAGTTTAAATTATCTCTTCGGGCAGCGCAAAAAAGGAGCGCCCGTATATTCATTTGTCAACGCTGTAAAAGTCAAGGAGAAAACACAAACCACCGCGGTGCGGCAGGCCCTCGATGCAAGACGCAAAAAAGCCGAAGAGGAGCAAACAAAGAAAGCTGAGGCTGCTGCAAAATTGAAACAGGAGCAACTGGAAAAACAAAAACGTGTAGACGCGCAAGCTCAGGTAAAACAGCAAGCGGTTGAGAAAGCTCAATTGGAGAGCCAGGCAAAATTGAAGCAGGATGCAGAGCAGAAACAACAATTGGAACAACAGCAAAGGTTAAAACTGGAAGAGGTGGAGAAACAAAAACGTGCAGAGGCAGGGGAAGCTGCAAGGTTAGCTGAACAGAAGCGCCTTGATCAGGAGAAGACCACACGCGAAAGCGCCGATCGGGTAAAACAGGAACAAGCAGCACTGGCAGGGAAAAATGCGGAAGCACAGGCTGAACAGGAAGCCAGCGCGAGAAGAATTCAGGAAGAGCATGAGAAGTTAAAACTGGAAGAGGCGGAGAGACTGAAACGTTCCGAAGCTGCGGAAGCCGCCAGGGCAGCCGAGCAGAAACGTATAGGTCAGGAGAACGCCATACGCGAAAGCGCAGAGAGGCAGAAGCAGGAACAGGAGGCCCTTGCAAAGACGAATGCAGAAGCACAGGCTGAACGCGAAGCCACCGCGAGAAGAATTCAGGAAGAGCGGGAAAGTTCAGAGGCTGAAGAAACCAAAAAACGACAATTAGAACAGGAAGCACTTGCTCTTCAGCAGCGACAAGCTATTGCGGGTGCAGAGTCGGTATCTGAAGGACAGCCACATCATGAAGAGGAGCAATTGCAGAGACTGGTGATCCATGCCCAGGATCCGACGCGGGCAGTGGAAGATACTGCCAGAACGGGCAAGCCTGTTCGACATGAAGTTGTAAAACGTGGAAATCATACCGAGGAGCTCGAGGCTTCTGAGTATGTTACAGTGGGAGTGTTTAAATCCCGCGATAATGGCAATCATTTTTCGAATGGCTTGCGCAGCCTGAACTTCAGAACCAATTTGGGTTATCTCACCGAAAAGAAGCTCTGGTATGTTTATCTCCTGAAGACGAATAATATTGAACGGGCCCGCGCTGAACAAGCCCGCGTCAGTAAAATGTTTTTGCTGCGCGATGCATTTTTGCTGACGGTGGAGTAAATCAATTTTGGCAATTCTGCAATGTCGTTTAGATTTTTAGCCCTGAAAGGTCCTGACAGGGCTGGGTCATTTAGCCTTACGTTCGATGCACCCCCGAGCATGCACTCATCATAATAATCTATCTGAATTGGAAAAGGAAATAAAAAAGCAACGCAATTATCGTTTCAGAGCTGGGTGCATTTAGCCTTGTGATCGATGAACCCCGAGCATGCACTCATCATAATCTATCTGATTAGGCGTTGCACGTCCTCGTGCGCTAACCGCGTTCCGAATGGATGAGTTAAGTTTGTATACATCCCTACCAATATGAGGGACATGGTATCCCCGTATGAAGTCTTGGGATCTTGATCCTGTAGTTGATCA
>JBBDXJ010000162.1:0-4378 GCA_040902445.1 Cyclobacteriaceae bacterium
ACTGAAGGTCGAATTCGCGTACGCCTTCACGAAGGAGTACTATCCCGGAATTCCCCGGCTGACACTCAACAGTATTGATGGCGCTGCTTTCACCGTGAACGGCGTATCCTTTTTGCCACTACCCGTAATGCATCTTCAAATGCCTGTTCTGGGATTCCGCATTGAAAATTTCAGTTACATTACCGATGCGAATCATATTCCTCCCGAAACATTGGAAAAACTGGAAGGCACAGAAATACTCGTACTGAATGCCCTGCAGCGGGAACAGCACATCTCCCACTTCAACCTTTCGGAAGCACTCGCGATGGTAGAAACCATCAAGCCCGGCCACACCTATTTCACGCACATCAGCCACAAGCTGGGGCTCCACGCCGATGTGGCGAAAGAACTTCCCGATCACGTATCTTTAGCTTTTGACGGTCAGCAGATAAGCGGTAAGCAGTAAGCGGTAAGCTGAACAGGTTAAAAACGCTGAGAAATACAACATCAACACACCAACACAAGAACACTTCAACACATCTTCTCAGTGCATAACAACTTCTATTTCTTAAGACAACTCAGCAAGGAGTTAGCATCAAAACTGATAGGGGCCGTTCTATCGGAGTGTTTTAGCCAAAGCAAGGATGAGCTGATCGTGCGGTTTGAGATCGGTGCAGAATCATTCCTGATCAGAGCAAGTCTCCTGCCTAGTTTCAGCTGTCTTTCTTTTCCGGAAAATTTTCAGCGGGCGCGAAAGAATAGCGTAGATCTCTTTCCGGAAAGCATCGGACGACGTGTATCGGGTGTAAGGCAATTTAATAATGAAAGGAGTTTTTCCATTACCCTTTCAGGAGGTTTCGAGCTATTTTTCAAAATGCACGGAAACCGCACTAATATTATATTATTTAAGGATTCGTTGGTGTACGAACTGTTCCGGAAGAATATCGTTGCCGACCTGACCCTGGCTACCCTCGACCGCGAGATCGACCGGAGTTATGCTTATTTTGAGGAACATTCTGACGACCTGAAAGCCGCCTATTTTACTTTTGGGAAGGTGGTATGGAGATATCTTTCCGACCAGGGCTTTTCCTACAAATCCAAACCCGAGCAATGGGAAATCATTCAGGAACTGTTACAACGTTTAAACAATCCCACCTATTACATTACGCTGCTCGACGACAAACCGATCCTGTCGCTGGTGGAGATCGGCGAAGTAAAAAAAAGATTCGATAAGGCGATTGATGCGGCGAATGAGTTCTACCACACCTTCACACACCTGTTTTCTTTTTCAGCCGGGAAGAGCCGTCTGTTGATTTTTCTACGATTAAAATTCGAAGCCGGGCAACATTACTGCGAAAAAAACTCAGCGCGACTTAACGAATTGCAGCATGAAAATCACTATAAGTTATGGGCTGATCTTATTATGGCCAATCTGCACACCATTGCTCCAGGATCAGAGAAGGTTACGCTCGAAAATTTTTATGAGGGCCAGGCTAAAGTCGAGATAAAATTAAAAAAAGATCTCACCCCGCAGAAAAACGCGGAGATCTTTTACAAGAAAGCAAAGAACCAGCACATCGAATTCGACAGGCTAGAAAGTTCCGTACGCCAAAAGGATGAGGTATTGAAAGTATTTGAGCAAAAGCTGGAGCAGGTTGAAGCGGCCACTGATCTAAGAGCGCTGCGTATCCTCCAGGGAGAATTCAATCCTGAGGCCGACCGCAAAAAGGAAACAGGTCCTCTACCCTATTACGAATTTTATTTCCGGGATTTCAGGATATGGGTAGGCAAGAACGCACAAAACAATGATACGCTTACTTTAAAATTGAGTCACAAGGACGATCTCTGGTTACACGCAAAGGATGTAAGTGGATCACATGTGTTGATCAAACATCAATCAGGAAAAAATTATCCAAAAGATGTTATTGAGTACGCTGCGTCGCTGGCGGCCTATAATTCGAAGCGAAAAAATGAATCGCTGTGTCCTGTTATTGTCACCCCGAAAAAATTTGTCAGGAAGCGCAAAGGCGATCCCGCGGGAACCGTTGTCGTGGAGCGGGAAGAGGTGATTATGGTCATCCCTGCAAGACTGTAAATGCATTGTATGGTCTTTAGAGACAAGGCAGGCCTTGTCTCTACTACTTCACGACATTAATCTTTAACGTATTTGTCCTCGCTTTCTCCTGGATGGGCATACTTGCCAGGAAAATAAATATGTCACCGGATTTGACGTGGCCTTCGCGTTTGAGGATCTCTTCCACGTCGGAAATGGTTTCGTCGGTTGACTCAGTTTTATCGTAATGATAGGCCCTGGATCCCCAGACAAGGTTCATTTTGTTTATGAGGGACCGGTTTCCTGTAAAGACAAAAATGTTTGCATTTGGCCGGTGAGAAGATGACTTATATGCGGTATAGCCGGAGGATGTCATTCCTACGATAGCTTTTGCGCCGACGTCTTTTGCCAGCTTACACGCCGCGAGCACGAGGCTGTCATTCATAAAGGCTGCCGTTTCCGTATTCACATCCCGGAACTTGAAGTAGATATTCGGATTTTTTTCCACTGAAGAAATAGTGCGCACCATGGAACGGATCACTTCAAGGGGATATTTTCCTGCTGCCGTTTCCGCCGACAGCATCAGGGCATCGGCTCCATCCATTACTGCATTGGCAACGTCATTGGTTTCAGCGCGTGTAGGCCGGGGGTTCTCGATCATGCTCTCCATCATCTGGGTGGCGACGATCACCGGTTTGCCCGCCTTGTTACATTTTTCCACAAGCATCTTCTGCACCATGGGCACTTCTTCCAGCCATATCTCAACGCCCAGGTCGCCACGCGCCACCATTACAGCATCGGTTGAGTTGATGATCTCATCAACATTATTGAGCGCTTCGGGTTTTTCAATTTTTGCAACAATCCGTGAAGTCGACTGACGGGAGTCGATAATCTCGCGCAGTTCCCTGATATCAGAGCCTTTCCTGACAAATGACAGGGCTATCCAGTCGACATTTTGTTTGATACCGAACTCCAGGTCGATCAGGTCTTTTTCCGTCAGGGATGGGGTGGACACTTTTGTAAAAGGAAGGTTAATTCCTTTGCGAGATTTTAACGGCCCGCCATATATCACTTCGGTCACGATCTCCGCTTCGCGTACTTCTTTCACTTTTAGTTCGATCTTGCCATCGTCAATGAGTATCATATCACCGTATTTTACATCTTTTGGCAATGACGTATAAGAGGTGCTGACAATATCTCTATTGCCTAGTAACTGGCGGGTGGTGATGATGAGTTCGTGACCTCTTTCAACAAAGGTATCCGGCTGCACTTCCTGCACGCGTATCTTAGGGCCTTGCAGATCTTGCAGCAGTGATACTGTCGATCCCAGTTCCTCATTTAATTCTCTTACATTGTTAATAACTTTTAAATGATCTTCGTGCGTACCATGAGAGAAGTTAAGCCGGAAGACATCTACACCTTCCCGTATCAACGCCCGCAACATATCTTTTGAACTCGATGCGGGGCCAACTGTCGCAACTATTTTTGTTTTGTTGAAGGAAGCTTTTTCAAACATAAGGTTTACGGTATAATCGTATTAACGGTGGCTATGAAACTCAAACAATATGCATGAAGGTTCAAAAGATAAAATTTGATTTTGACTTCAGACCATTCAGCGGGATGGAAGCAACAAGTTCCACTGAGGGTATGGCTTTGATCAGGTGGGCAAGTTGTTGTGTGTGCTGTTCTTCCATCGCGGCCAAAATTATAAAATCATAATGAGGAAACTCAGGTATTAGGAAATACTTTCCTGATTCCTGCCCGGCTGGTCTGTTTTTAAAGAGTTTCAATCGATTTAGGGGCGTTTCATAAGCGTAAAAGGAGAAGCACTTTTCCTCCTTGTTTTTGAATCCCACCACGAGATCCGGCTGTTTTACCAACCGGATGCCGAGTTGCTGATTGATCTCCCAGGCGAGCTTATAGCCTCGGGCAGCAGTGGTGATACCCCAGAGCCCAAAGTCAAATTCATAGTCGATTACCAACTTGCTTTTCTTCATTTTTACACGGAAAACACGCGTTTTGAGGCTATTTGCCCAAGATCAAAAAAGTTTGACAATATTGCTGTAAATCTCTTTCTTTGCAGAGATTTTTAAATCTCTAAACAGAAAAAACATGTCTGAAATTGCACAAAAGGTAAAACAGATTATCATTGAAAAATTGGGTGTTGAAGAATCTGAGGTTACTCCTGAGGCCAGCTTCACCAATGACCTTGGAGCCGATTCCCTCGATACTGTAGAACTTATCATGGAGTTCGAAAAGGAATTCAATATTTCAATTCCAGATGATCAGGCTGAAAATATCTCAACTGTTGGCCAGGCTATCTCCTACCTGGAACAAAACGTTAAG
>JBBDXJ010000163.1:0-17669 GCA_040902445.1 Cyclobacteriaceae bacterium
AAATGAATGGTCACTGGCATCGCCGGGGATTGCGATGCATTTACCGGGTCCTTCGAGGACAAGTTTGATGGCCGCTTCCTTTGCCAATTTCGCATCAATATCATTGAGGGCTACAGAAGCGCCCTCCTGGATGAGCTGGCGGGCAATCTCAAAACCGATGCCCTTTCCTGCCCCCGTTATCACGGCTACCCTGTTTGAAAATTTTAAAGCCATCGCATTTAAATTTGTTTGAAAGTGTATTGGCAAACTGACCTGACATTATTTTTTATTTGAATGGCATCATCTACGCTACCCGATTTCACTTCGCAATTCGCCTTCCAGTATCCAACAAGCTCCATATACTAAATAATTTGTTTGCTTAATCGGGAAACAACAAGACTTTAACCGCCTTTTTCTTCTCTGAAAGATCAAACCCTGTCTTCCAGTCAGAAAGCGGTAACTGGTGTGTGATCACATCATGAACCTTCAGGTTTCCCTGCGCAAGGATCCTGATGGTTTGCGACCATGTCTCGCGGGTGTAACCGACGGATCCCTCGATATGCAACTGCTTGAACGCCACAAAATCCCAGGGCACACGAAGGTCCTTTCCAAAATGACCAACCTGAACATACTGGCCCAGAGGGCGCAGGGCCTTCAAACAGTTTTGAACAGAGCCTTCCGCGCCGGCGCATTCTATAGCAAGGTCCACGCCCGTCCCATGTGTTTCCTCATCGATGGCTATCATGAGATCTTCCTTATCCACTTTCACGATCCTCGCTGCGCCATATTGCATGGCAAGGTCAAGCCTGATCTCATCATCCGACGTCCCCGCAACAATGGTCTTGATCCCCTGCGTGATGAGCAGTTTCGCGCACAACAAACCGATAGGGCCCGGACCCGACATTAAAACCACATCGCCGAGTTTAAATTTGGCAACGTCACATACAGCATGTACCGCGGCGGCTAGTGGTTCTACCAGGGCAGCTTCCTGCATGCTGATACCTTGTGGTATTCTGTACAGCTGGTCCGGTCTGACCGCCGCATATTTTGTAAACGCCCCGTTTACACCGTGGCCCATGCCACGCCTGTTTTTGCAAAACATGAATTCTCCCTTATAGCAGTAACTGCACTTACCACAAGTCACAGCCGTGGCGCCTAAAACTGAAAAAACATCGTCAATTTTTACATCACTGACGTTAGCCCCCACGTCAACGATCCTGCCTGAAAATTCGTGGCCGAGAATAACCGGTGGATAATTTCTGAAAGTATCGTGGTAAACATGCAGATCTGTTCCGCAGATACCACAACAATTAACTTCCAGAAGGACCTTGTCAGGAGTTAATTCGGGTTCCGGCATGTCCATGATGTCCACATTTCCTTCTCCTTTTTGATATTTGGTTAACGCTTTCATGGGAAAATGTGTTGAGGTGTTGAAGTGTTCATGTGTTGATGTTTCTGTTATCGTCTCTTGTCCATAAAACAAATAAATCCGCTTCTCCTTATTTCCTTCCCAAGTGTAATTGGATCTTTCGCTCTTATTTTACTCTTTGTCAATTGCCAATTGTCAACTGTCAATTGATTTTACAACCGTTGCATTTTGTTCTAGAATTTTTCTCGCAGCTTCGAGGATGTTCTTTGCCCTCAGGCCGTATTTATCCATCAACTCATCCTTCTGACCCGATTCACCGAACGTATCCATTACCCCTACTTTTATTACGCGGCAGGGATGTGATTCAGCAGTCACGCCAGCTACAGCTTCACCCAGTCCTCCAATGATCGAGTGTTCTTCTGCAGTAACAATACCATTGGTTTCCCTTGCCGCAGCAATGATCGCCTTGCTATCCAACGGCTTGATAGTAGGGAAATGCAGAAGCCGCACACTGTAGCCTTCCTCCTCGAGCGTATCAGCTGCAGCCATGCCTTCACTTACCATAATACCCGTGGTAATAATCGTAATGTCCGTTCCTTTCCTCAGCAATTTCGCTTTGCCAATTTCAAACTCGCCGTGAATTTCTTTTACCACGGGATAAACATCACGTCCGAAACGAAGATACACAGGCCCGTGATAATTGGCCGCAGCCTTAGTCGCTTGTTTGGATTCTTCATAATCACCTGGTACCAGCACCGTCATATTCGGAAAAGAACGGGCGATTGCAATATCTTCCACACTCTGATGAGATGCGCCATCACCTCCCGTGGTTATTCCACAATGGGTTGCCGCGATTTTCACATTCAATTTCGGATACGCAATTGAATTCCGCATCTGGTCGCCGGCGCGACAGGTAGCAAACACACCAAAGGTAGTGGCAAAAGGTAAAAATCCTTCCAGCGCCAGACCCGCGGCTGCAGAAAGCATATTCTGTTCCTGTACACCGCAGTTAAAAAAACGGTCTGGGTATGCGGCCTCGAAGTCAACTGTTTTCGTCGCTTTTGCCACATCCGAATCCAGAACAACCAGGTTGGGTTTTTCTTTCGCCATTTCCAGTAAAGCGTCCACATACCCCTGCCTCGTGTGCTTAAGTTCCATGGCTTAATTCTTTAATCGCTTTATCGAAATCTTCTTTTCCCGGAGGAGTTCCATGCCAGCTGGCAACATTTTCCATAAAAGAAACTCCTTTGCCTTTCACTGTTTTTGCAATGATCATTACGGGTTTGCCTTTTTCCGTCTTTGCTTTTTCCACGGTATCAATGATCTGGTTGAGATCATTTCCATCGATCTCATATACGCGCCATCCGAAACTTTCCCACTTGGGCCTGAGCGGATCGAGCGGCATTACATCTTCAGAATTTCCATCGGTCTGTAAATAGTTGCGATCCACAAAGCCGATGATGTTGTCAAGCTTGTATTTATTTGCGAACATCGCGGCCTCCCATACCTGTCCTTCCTGGATCTCACCATCACCGCATAAAATATAATAGTAGTGTTTTTGTTTCTTCAATTTTGCTCCTAACGCCATTCCCACTCCGGTTGATATTCCCAATCCAAGCGTACCGGTGGGTGCATCTACTCCTGGCGTCTTGTGTTGAGCCGGATGACCCTGCAAATGAGAACCTGGTCTGCGAAATGTCTTGAGATCTTCCTTTGGAAAATAACCACAGTCGGCAAGCGCTGCGTAGATAACCGGCGTGCAATGTCCCTTGGACAAAATAAAACGGTCGCGGTCTTCCCATTTCGGGTCATTGGGCCTGTGTTTCATGATGTGGTAGTATAAGGCTACCACTAGCTCAGTAGCACCCAGACTGCCGCCAACGTGACCGGAGTTGGCCCGATGGACCATCGTCACAATTTCCCTCCGTATCTCCAGAGCGGACTTCTGCAAGGAATCTAATTTCGATTTATCTAACATTTCGACTTTTATAATGTAAGCTGCGGATTCTTTTTGTTCTCGTATTCATCAGTGACACATCCTTCTGTTGCGGAGGATACTGTGTGTGCATATTTATACAATATTCCCTGAGTAGCATTCAATGGTGGAGCCTCCCATTGCATTCTGCGGGCAGCGAGTTCTTCATCACTAAGATGTACGAACAGTTTGTTCTGAACCGCATCGATGGTGATGATATCTCCGTCCTTCAGAAGGGCAATATTACCTCCGACCTGCGCTTCCGGCGTTATGTGGCCCACGACAAACCCATGTGTTCCGCCGGAGAACCGGCCATCGGTGATTAAGGCTACTTCCTTTCTTAAACCAGCGCCCATCAGGGCAGCCGTTGGCTTTAACATTTCGGGCATTCCCGGGCCGCCCTTCGGTCCGCAATAGCGAATAACCACTACATCTCCGGGTACGATCAATCCTTTCAGAATCGCTTCATTGGCCAGATCCTCGGAATTGTAAACTCTGGCGCTTCCCGTAAACTTTTCCCCCTCTTTGCCTGTGATCTTCGCGACCGCGCCCTGCCCGGCGAGGTTTCCGTAAAGAATTTGCAGGTGGCCGGTAGCCTTCAGGGGGCTTTCAAATGGACGAATGATGTCCTGATCTTTTTTGAGCGATGCAACTTCTGAAAGATTCTCGCCTATTGTCTTGCCTGTGACAGTAATGCAGTCGCCGTGTAAAAGTCCTTCTTCCATCATGAGCTTCATCACCGCTGGCACGCCGCCAACACCGAGCAGATCTTCCATAACATATTTTCCACTGGGTTTCAGATCCGCAAGCACAGGAGTATTATTGCTGAAAAACTGAAAATCATCAATGCTCAATGGCACTGCCACCGCCTTGGCCAGCGCAATAAGGTGAATAACTGAATTAGTAGAACCTCCTAAAATAATAATGAGCCTGATGGCGTTTTCAAACGCTTCACGGGTGAGAATATCTTGTGGCTTCAGATCTTTTTCAAGCAAGTTGTAAATAGCTTTACCAAGTTTCTGGGCTTCGGCTTTTTTCTGATCGCTCGCCGCGGGATAGGATGAATTAAAAGGCAGGCACATTCCCAAAGCCTCCACCGCGGAAGCCATGGTGTTAGCGGTATACATTCCCCCACAAGCACCCTGACCCGGACACGCGTGAAAGACTATCTGCCTGAATTCTTCCTCATTGATCTCGCCGGCCATTTTTTTTCCCGTGGCCTCAAAAGCCGAAATGATGTCAAGTTTTTTATTATTCCAATGCCCGGCCTGGATTGTTCCACCGTACATGATGATACCAGGACGATTTAACCGGGCCATGCCCAACAACGCGCCAGGAATATTTTTATCACAGCCCACAACGGCAACCATGGCGTCATACCACTGAGCGCCACCGACCATCTCTACTGAATCAGCGATCACGTCCCGCGAAGGAAGCGAGAACCGCATGCCACTTGATCCCATCGAGATGGCATCACTTACACCTGCGGTATGAAATATAAGTCCAATAAGATCTTGAGCCTGTACGCTGAGTTTGATGTCGCGTGCGATGGCATTCAGATGCATGTTACAGGGATTGCCCTCCCATCCAGCGCTGACGATCCCAACCTGTGGTTTTTTAAGATCATCTCTGCTTAGCCCGATGGCGTGCAACATCGATTGTGCACCGGGTTGAGTGTCATTTTGGGTGACGTGTTTGCTGTACTTATTTAAGTCCTTCATAACTATGCGTTTTTATATTCCGGAATTTCAGTCCATGAATTTGTTGTTGTGGAAGATACTACTGCGTCTAATACCTGCTGGCACCGCAGGCCGTCATAGAAATCAGGAACTACATTTTTTTTGCTTCCGATCCCATCCAATAATTCTTTTACCTGGTGAACAAAGGTGTGCTCCCACCCAATTATATGGCCAGGCGGCCACCATGCTTTTATATAAGGTTGGGAAGCATCGGTCACCAGAATATTTTTGTATCCCTGGCTTGAAACTTCATCATCGCCGGCAAAGTATTCAAGCTCATTCATTCGCTCAAGATTGAAACCCAAACTCCCTTTGCTTCCGAATATTTCCAGCCGCAGAAAATTCTTTCTGCCCGGAGCGAGACGCGTTGCCTGGAAGGAGCCAAGTGCGCCGTTTTCAAATAACGCCAGAAAAGAAGTGGCGTCATCGGTGGAGACTTTCCCTTTGCCATTTCCGGAAGACAACGGCCGCTCTTCAATAAATGTTTTTTGAATGCCGCTGACAGATTGAAATTCACCGACAAGGTAACGGGCGAGGTCGACGATGTGAGCATTCATGTCTCCATGAGCGCCCGATCCGGAAGCGTTCGCGTCATGTCGCCAGGTAATGGGAAACTCCGGATCCGTTAACCAGTCCTGGTAATAAACAGCATTGAAATGCCGCACTTGCCCGATCTTACCTTCACCTATCAGTTGCTTTGCCAACGCTATCGCCGGTACAAACCTGTAATTAAAGATCATCATGTGAATGACGCCTGCTTTCTGAACGGCATCATACATTTGCTCCGCTTCTTCTGCATTCCTCGCCATCGGTTTTTCACATAAGATATGCTTACCTGCTTTAGCCGCAGCAAGCGCAATGGGCATGTGCAGATCATTCGGAGTGCAGATATCCACGAGGTCAATCTCCGGAGATTCAACTACCTTCTCCCACGAAGACTCTCCCTGCTGCCAATGGTATTGATCGACAAATTGTCTGCGCTGCGCATCGTTACGACCACAAGCAGTGTGCAGGACAGGTGTGACGCGTGTATCAAAAAAATATGAAACTCTCGACCACGCATTGCTATGAGCCTTGCCCATAAACTGGGTTCCTATCAATCCAATGTTGATCTTCTCTTTCATCCTGTTATTTCAAGCCGAGAATTTTTCTGTTCATCTCACGGTCAGTAGCGCTTTTTGCAAATTCATCAAAAGCAAATTGTGTGGACTCAATAATATGATCCTGAATAAACTTCGCCCCTTCAGTCGCGCCCTGTTCAGGGCTTTTAATACAACATTCCCATTCCATGATAGCCCATCCGTCATATCCGTTTTCCGTAAGGCATGTGAAGACCTTCTTAAAATCAATCTGTCCATCGCCGAGTGAACGAAATCTTCCAGGACGATTGATCCAATCATTATAGCCGCCGTACACGCCGCCCAGTCCACTGGGATTGAATTCCGCATCCTTCACATGGAATGCTTTGATACGGTCCGAAAATATTTTTATAAAATCGATATAATCGAGTTGTTGCAAAAGAAAATGGCTGGCATCATACGTTATACAAGCCGCCGGATGATTGTTGGTTTTATCCAGGAAGCGGAGAAAAGTAGCGCCGTCAAAAAGATCCGAGCCCGGGTGAAGTTCAAAACCAAAAGTAACGCCGTGATCATGAGCAAAGTCGAGCAGCGGGATCCACCGTTTCACCAGTTCATCAAAAGCTTCTTCGACCAATCCGTTTGAACGCTGTGGCCAGGGATAGAGATAGGGCCACGCCAGCCCTCCGGATAAAACGGAAATGTTCGTGGTTCCAAAATTGCCGGACGCCGTTACTGACTTTCGAAGTTGTTGCGTTGCCCAGTCAATGCGCTGCTGATCGTTAAGACCATTCGGATAAAAAGATTGAAACAACAACTCATAGGCTGGATGGATCGCGAGCACCTGCCCTTGCAGATACGCAGCCAGCTCAATCACTTCCAACCCCGCGGCACGGCGTTTCGCTTTATACTCATCACAATATCCTTTTGAACCCGAAGCAGTATCGAGATCGAAAACGCGGTTATCCCAGGTGGGGATTTGCACGCCTTTGAAACCCAGTGAAGATACCCACTTCGAGATCGACTCGATATTATCATATGGTTCAGCGTCTCTGAGAAATTGTGCGAGAAATATGCCCGGGCCTTGAATGGTTTTCATTATTTGATTTCGCAAACGTAGAAGACACTAAGATAAACGACAGTTTACCCCAATGCTTTCACTCTTTTAGCAGACTGTTGTACTGTATTGATTTTTTTTAAGGACTAAAAGCGCGTTTTAGTCATTATTGTTCATAACAAGGATTATGTACATTTATTCATCCCAAACCAGAAAAAATTGCCTTGGAGGCCCGCTCATGTAAACGAGTGACGTCCCAATTTGGGCATCCCTTACTCCTATCTACCTACCAAAGCCCTATCAAAGCCCTGGATAGTTGCTATTAAGTTCCTATCCTGAATTGCGCCAAATCACTCGTGTTGTACTATATTGATTAATTTTTTAATTTAATGCCGTTTTCAGCCCATTATTGTTCAAGTGAGCTATGCACCCAATTTTAGAAAAGGTATCAACTGATTCAAGTAACTCCTTTGCTCTCAAGGAGGAGATACTACCTTATATCAAGATCGGATGGCATTTTCACCCCGAGTATGAACTTACGCTTTTTACAGAAAGTACCGGCAAACGATTCATCGGCGACCATACCGATAACTTCGGTCCTGGAGATCTGCTATTATTAGGTCCGAATTTACCGCATTACATGCGCAATGATGAGATTTATTATAAAAATGATCCCAACCTCAGGATCAGGGCGATCGTGATCCATTTTTCCAAGGATTTCATCGGGGAAAAGTTTTTTGACATTCCGGAGATGATCCCTGTAAAGAAGTTATTGCATAATGCATCCCGTGGCATTCACATCTATGGTGAAACGCAAAAGGAAATTGCGCTCATGATGGAAAACCTTTTGCATCTGAATGGCTATGCGCGTTTGATGTGCCTGCTGAACATATTACAATTTATCGCCCACTCGGGGGAGCAGCGCTTATTATCATCATTGGGTTATCAAAATTCATTTTCGCATAACGACGCGGAGCGCATCAATTCAGTTTTTGATTATCTGCTGCAGCGATTCACTGAAGAGATCAGCTTGCCCGTAGTGGCAGCGCATATCCATATGAATACTTCAGCATTTTGCAAATTTTTCAAAAACAGGACGGGAAAAACATTTTCCCACATCCTGAATGAGATTCGCATCGGCCATGCCTGCAAATTATTTATTGAAGAAGGTCTGTCCGTATCCCAGGTTTGTTATTCCTGCGGCTACAACAGCCTATCGTATTTCAACCGAAAATTCAAAGCGATCACGAAGTATTCCCCGATGGAATACAGGAAGAGGTTTTACCTTGAGCCGAAGGTGTGAGGGGGTTTGTGCGTCTGGTACGTTGTGCTTCTATTGCTGATTGCATGCTAAATCCTTTCGTGAGTGGTGAGTGGTGAGTGGTGAGTGGTGAGTCGTGAGTGACTCGTGCCACTCAAAACTTTGCCCCGGTTCATTCTCCGTTGATTGTCCTTATAAAAGAGTGATAAATCATAAAGTCAAGTCACACTAATTTTCTTCTGCGCGCCCATTCACCACTCACGATTCACCATTCACGTGAGCGCCGGCTCAAGCCAGGACTAATCCATCTTTTCCAAAATCCTTTTCGCCGCGCGAACATCGTAGTCCCCATCCTGAATATTGTCCTTCAATAATTTCTGAATCTCATCCAGCGCAGATCGCGCATCCTTTCCCGTTGTTTCCAGGACATTGAGCGCCTGTACACGCGCCATCAGGTTACTGCTTTTGAGCGCATCCTTCAATGTGGCTAACGCTTTTTCCTTTTCAGATAAATGATACAACGCCTCGGCTGCCGCGATGCGCACGCTGATTTCCGTATCCTGTAAAAGTTTCTCCAGATCGGCTTTTGCCGACACTGCATCCTTTGAAAGAATTGTACAACCTGTAGCGGCCCAATAGCGAATGATGGGATTTTTGTCGCGCAACCTTTTTTTGAGTTCCGCGAAATCAGCAGGATCTTTTGATGACGCAAGCTCCGCGGTTTCCAAAATCCTGTCGAGTGGATATTGTCCGCTGTGCGCATAGTCGTACAGTGATTGATTTTTGGAGATCTCGATCATCATAGGTTCGGGAATAAACCCTGCATCTTTGGTCTCTTTCAGCCATTTGCGGTTTTCTTCTCTCATCCGCACCAGGACATTCTTATACTGATCGTTCCCTGCCAGGTTATTAATATTGTGGGGGTCTGCTTCTGCATCAAATAATTCCTCCGGAGGTTTAGGTTTCCAGAAAGCTGATTGTGTGTCATTCAACTCTCCCTCTCGCCAGGCTTTTTCCCACGACGCCATAGATGGAGCTTTCCAGAGATAGTCAATATATTGACCATAGATCTTATGCGGCATGTAGTTTCGGATATAACGGAATTTTTTATCCCTCACTGACCGGACCATGTCGAAACGTTCATCCATGCGCCCTCTGAAAGCAAAGGCGTATTGCTGTGGGCTTTGCGTTTTTCCAAGAAATGCTTTTCCCTGCATATAGGCGGGAGGATCTATGTTGGCAAGATTTAGGATCGTGGGAGCAAAGTCCACAAAGCTTACAATCCTGCCAGTAGTAGATCCAGGTTTGCCGGAAGCGAGATGTAAATATTTCTCAGGGAAACGTATGATAAGCGGAATATGCAAACCAGATTCATACATAAAACGTTTACTTCTCCCTAACACCCCGCCGTGATCGCTGTAATAAAATACGATCGTGTTATCACTTAAACCCGATTCCTCCAGTTCTTTCAAAATTGCTCCCACCTGTTCATCCATTTCCTGGATCCTGTCATAATACTGGGCCCAGTCGTGTTTCATTTCAGGTGTGCGCGGGTGATAAGGCGGAATGGGCACTTGTTCAGGATCATGTTTAAGATCCGCAAGAGGAATACTATTGTGGACCTGACTTTCATGTGAAACCCCGATATTAAATACAGAGAAGAAAGGTTGTCCCGGTTTTCTGTTTTTGTACGTTGCTTTTTGGCTGGACTCATCCCACGCTTCCAGCTGGTCAATGGTGTTGTAATCCTTCTTTGCATTGTTGGAGGTATAGTAACCGGCTTCCCGAAGGTATCGGGGAAAGAATTTCACAAATGCAGGCAGCGGGTAGGTACTCCGCATGTGCAGGGTGCCCAGCGAAGACGGATATAATCCTGTGATCAGCGTTGATCGCGATGGTGCGCATACCGGAGCAGTTGCAAACGCATGAGTATAACGCACTGCTTGTGCGGCAAAAAGATCAATGTTAGGCGTCGTGGCAAAGGTATCTCCGTAAGCCCCGATGAACGGACTATTGTCTTCGCTCACGATCCACAAGATATTGGGCCTATCTGCCGGTTGACCTGCCGAGCTGAAATTCAGAAGTGTAAATAAAAGTAAACCGATGAATTGCTTCATGATTGAGTGATTGACTCACAAGTTACATTGGTCCAGCTTCATATCCGATGGCATCCATACCCACCTCCGAAAAACTTTCAGAAAGTTGAATCGTTCATATCCGATGGCGTCCCATACCCCACCTCCGAAAAACTTTCTGAAAGTTCTGAAACTTTCAGAAAGTTGAATCGTTCATAATCCGATGGCATCGCATATCTTTTCCGATCAGACTGGACTAATTGTCACCGATCTTTTTTCTCACCCATTGATGATCTTCATGGGAGACAATCTTCCTTTCTAAGAAACCGATCGTATAGGTGACTCCTGTTTTGGTCTCCAGTGCTTTTGTACCCGCATCACGGCTGAAGCCAAAAACGATCATACCATCGGGTGACGAATTACCTTCTTTAGTATTTCCCATGTAAGCGAAAAAATCGTTCAGGGTATCTTTTGGGTGTTGGTGAACATAAAATACCCGGTCCGTTTCCTTGTCGCCAAAGTAAACCCATTGCCATTTGCCGACAATATTTTGTCCCTTGTTTAAGGAAGGCGTTTCCGATCTGGGACCACCAAGGTCAGTTCCCCAATATTTCCGTTCGGGGTTAAAACTTCCAGCTACGGGGCCTTCGTACAAAAACCAATACGTGCGATCAGGATCTGCTTTATCGATGGTAAGTATAGCATGGTCATCATAAAACTTCCAGGTCCACTCCCACTTACCACTTTTGCTGCGGGTGTGGATGGTCTGGTCATCAACCTCTTCGCTGATACATTGATCGAACCCCGGATGACCGGCGCCGCCGTCATCAAAACGGTAAACCATATTTGGTATCCCCCGGTATCCGCCCGATGCTCCGGCTGGTACCACTGCTTTGGGATCTCCATTGTAATGAACCCAGTCTATACCATCCTTATCAATTACACGTGATAATCCGCCGCCGGACCTGTCATAAAAGTACGTGGCGTTTTTTGTTTCAATTTTGAAATGAGGGCGGCTTTCATAGGTGTCTTCTTCAACGGAGATGCTGTTGCAACCCACCAAAAAAACATTCGAAACCACGATCAACAAAACGATTTGTTGTTTCATAACTATTGTGCATTTGATTTTTGACTTCCCTGATTCAACCAAATATCCAATCGCGGAATTCCTTTCATAAACGGTTTTTGCACAAAGTCCGGCCGACCGTCGCCATTCAGATCACCCCATTTTGATTCGTGGTTCCCGATATCGGTTGCTTCACGAATGATCTCTGTGGCAAAATTGCCTTTTCCATCACCGTACAAGATCCAGGTTTTGGAGCCCGGATTATTTCCATTATGCCACAAAACCATCTCCGCGGCAAAAATATCCAGATTACCGTCGCCATCGGCATCGATCACCTGGAGGGTGTGCCCGTGGATAACCTCATCGATGAGCACGGTCTTCTGCCATTGGTTGCTTTCCCATTGATAGATGTTGAGCGGCCCAACGCCATCACCGGATCCCAGCACCACTTCAGGGCGGCCACCCTTTACCAGATCTCCAACAGCCGAACGGGATTGTCCGTAATCATCAATTTTCTGTGGAGTATATTTTCTACCCGAGCGCTCAAACCAAAAGCCTCCTGCCACAATGTCGACGGTTCCATCCATGTTAATATCTCCAACGGCTAATCCTTCGTATTTAAGCTTCGTATCCCATGACCATATCTCTTCAAATTTCCATGCATTTTGTTCCTTTTGGTTTTCCGGAATATCTCCCAGGAACATTTTTCCTGCCTGCTGATTCCAGAAAACCACCTCCGGCTTGCCATCGCCGTCAAAGTCGCCAATAGCCTGATCGTGGTGTTGCTTTGCCCCGGAAGCTTTGATCGTATATTTTTGCCAGGCTTTTTGAGGGTCAAAATCCGGAGAGGGATTTTCCCACCACCATACTTCATTTATCATCCAGCTCCCGCCGTGCAACACATCAAGATCGCCATCTCCATCGATATCGTGGGCAACACCTCCTGCTTCGATGTGGCTGTTGCTGTTATCAAGCAGATGTCTTTCCCATGAATCACCTTTACTCCTGTACCATACCATGCTGGTTTCACCCCACCCCGCAATGACGATCTCATCTTTTCCGTCCTTGTCGATATCGAATATGAGGGTCGCGGATTGATTGCCAACCCCGGGTGCTGGAAAGTCTCCCTTTGCGCTTGAAAAATGTTTCCAGCTTAAACGTTCAGATGAGGGCGGCGCAGTAAGTCCGTCATTGCGCCACAGATGCAGATATTTATGTTTGTCCCATCCGATACTGAGAATTTCCATTGCTCCATCCCCATTGAGGTCAGCGACGCGCGCGCCAAGGTGGCTTTCTTTGCCTTTGTCGATCTTGTTAGCACTGAAATTTCCTTTCCCATCATTTTGCCATATCTGCATTCTTGGCTCAGGTCCTTTATGCTCAGCCGTGATAATATCCTGGTCTCCATCGCTATCCATGTCGGCGACATCCAGATTATTTAGAGAGTATTGCGTTACAACGGTATGCCTGGCCCAGTCTTTTTGTGTGGGATCCGCGGGCTGTTCAAACCAAAAAAGGCTTGCATCGGGATCAGGCCCTGGATACCTTTCTTCGGTTACTATCACGTCCAATTTCCCATCGCCATTGATTTCAGCTACTGCGATCCTGTCAGCATCAAACTTCGTGTTTCCAAAAGCGTAGTGTTTCCAGTTTCCTTCCTCCGTGCCGTGGTTTTTCCACCATTGGATTTCCATTCCATCGCCTTCCTTTGTTCCCTGGCGCAAGCCCGCAACAATGTCGGTGTGTCCGTCTCCATCGATATCACCCGTAGCGAAACCCTCATCCGAAGCTTCCGGTGCAGCCTGGACAACCTGCCATTTTCCTTTTTCCGCATCATCATCCGGGATAACAAAGTAGTAGATACCCTTACCAGTAGCCAGGAGAATTTCCTGCTTTTCACCCTGAACGATCTGTGCTTTTGCGTAACCCTGACCGTTTACATGAGAAGTGGCGGGGACCTCACCAATTTTAATACCTTTCCATGAAGAACCATTTTTATCCTGTGCTTCGAACCAATACACCTCCGGAAGGGCGGTGGCAATAATGTCTCCGAAATTGTCATCGTCGACCTCCATCATCAGCATGCCATCTACATTCATTCCAAGGTCTATTCTTTCCCATTTTCCAGTCATGTCACCGCCGGGATTGCGATAGAAATACCTTCCGGCAACAACATCTTTATAATTATCACCCGTGACGTCCAACATGTCAAGACCAAAATATTTTAACCATGCGGGCTCATTCCAATCACCGTATTTTCCCCGCTGACTGTCGATTTCAATATATTTCCAGTGGTCCAGCGACACCATGGAGCCATTCTCCTTATTACCCGACGTGGTTGAGGTACAGGAAAAAAATAAGGGGACTAAGAAAATGATTAAGGATGCTTGAATCAGGTAGGAAGGGTATTTGCGCTGCATAGGGTTAGTTTTAGTCAATGTTGTGTAGCAGCCAAAAGCGAAACGAAAAATCTCTGCCACCGCGAAATATGTGATGATATTTATTGGAATACAACCACTATTTTAGCAGAGGTTTGAACGCTATTGACGCACTTGCACCGATGGGGGATTCCGGCCTGTTTTATCTATTCCGGGAGGAAGTCCGGTCAGGTGGATTCATTGTCCGAAAGTACATTGCTTATTAAAAAATGAGAACACGAAGGTCCGCGTGCCCTACTGCGACATTTTGAATGAAGTGGTAAAGCACGTTTGCCAGAATATCCAAGACTGTCCCAAAATGAATACGAATTCCAAAATATTCCCAACGATTTTGAAGCGATTGTTACCCTTGATGAAGACGGCCTGGTAGTGAGTTATCCCGAACGATTCGAAAGAAATTACAAGGGTGAAAGTAACTGACTGTCGCCGCCGCCCCGTGCCAATAGGAGATTACCCGGTCATTTTCTTTGATTGTCCGGACAAAATAATTGCAATTAAATTCCCGATACCTTATCTTCATTTCTAAGCCCATCAGAATATTTATTCTCAAGTACATAATTTCCTTATAAAGGAATTATGAGCCATTGATTTTCCATTTTGACACTAATTGTCATAGCAATATTATTTATTCGTTCATGACCGGGATTTAGCGGTTCTACGGATTGCCGACCGGGATTTATAGATTGCCGGGGTGGGATTACTGACCGGGGTTCAGGGCGTTTATAGATTGCGGAGATTATATTAACATTGATAGCCGATGGAATTACTATTGAAGTTTAACCGTGTTCGCGGCAATACATTGCCCACTAATTACCAATATGAATTGTCGGCCTGGATCTATAAAGTCATTAGCCGGGCTGACATTGAGTACAGCGACTTCCTGCATGAGACAGGGTTTGTTTTCGGAAGCCGTAAGTTCAAATTGTTCACTTTCTCGCAAATGGACCTGAGGCCGTATGAGATTTCAGGTAGCGAAATCCGCTTGCTGGGAAAAGAAGCATCGCTGATTGTGCGCTTTTTAGTGGATGTCAGTCTTGAACACTTTATCAAGGGTTTGTTCGTGGACCAGAATTTCAGGTTAGGCGACAGAAACAACCAGGTTGATTTCCAGGTGAGTGGCGTCGAAACGAAAGCCTCACCGCACTTTGAGCAAACGATGCGTTATCAATGCTTGTCCCCTATCGTTACCAGCGCCATGCGGGATGATGGTACTGCCGCGTATTTAAGTCCGGATGATCCTGCCTTTGGGCAGATATTCATTCAAAACCTTTTCCGAAAGCAAAGCGCCCTGGCTGTGCATCACGGAGAGCCTGAAATGCCTGGCAAGACGGATTTTCCGTTTTCATTCCGGCTGCTGAATACGCCGAGAAAAAAGGGCGTCACGATAAAAGCTCACACAAAGGAAGAGACGAAAGTAATCGGCTACTTATTTCATTTTGAGCTGACGGCGCCGGTGGAATTGCATGAGATCGGGTATTATGCCGGGTTCGGGGAGAAGAACAGCATGGGATTCGGGTGTGTTGTCTGAACCGGGATTCAGGGATTAGGGGATTGCCGGGAGGATTTTAAAGGATTAAGCAGGATTAAGATTATCACGAAAAAAGAAGAAATGATGGATTTAAAAACCCACCGTAAATTATTTCGGGGAAGAAGACTTAAACAGGTGCGGTTTTTCTTTGCGTAGTTTATCAAGCATTTCCTTCAACAAAGGCATGGCTACTTTTTCGATTTGTTCTATTCGCTCAGTAGTTAAGTCATTTACGGGCAAATGGCTGTCGTCAAAGGCTTTGTATTTGTGAGAAGCCGGGGGCAACAGTTTGTTCAGTAATGTGGGAATACAATTATTTTTTGCTAACTTTTGTTTTAAAGAAATAAGTATACAAAAGATTTAAGCTGTAGATGAATTATAAAAACATAATAACACTGGAACCAGGCAAAAGAAGCGGCAAGCCCTGTATCAGGGGTATGAGAATAACTGTTTATGATATATTAAGCTACCTGGCTGCAGGGATGACAATCGATGAAATCCTTAAAGATTTTCCCAAATTGACCGCGGAGGATATTTATGCCACTCTGGATTACGCTGCAAATGCGGAGAAAAGATCCTTAATTTCATTTTCAGCGTAGATTTCAGAAAAAAGTAGGATAAGTCAATTTTAACATTTAATTTTATCCATAGTTAATTGTATGTAGTAAATATTTTATCCATAGTTAATTGTATGTAGTAAATATTACTCTGAATTTGAAAATTTTAATTGATGAAAATTTATCCCTCAGGTTGGTAACTGAGATGTCAAAAGACTACCAAGGAACCATTCATGTAAGTGATGAGGGTCTATCCACATCTTTAGATACAAATATTTGGAACTATGCTAAAATGCACGGCTATATGATCCTTACGAAGGATAACGACTTCCATTATTTAAGCTTAACCTTTGGATGTCCACCAAAAGTTATCAGGTTAAACTGTGGAAACAAAAGCACAACATATATTTCTTCTCTCTTAATAAGAAATAAAGATATTATCAGAAGTTTCCAAAACGATAATGAATCGTGTTATCTGGAACTTACTACTTAATCGCACCACTATGGAATTGAAATTAGTTTATTGTTTGTACCTGACTTGACAATTTAATCAGTTAATCGGACCATTTCTGGAATTAATAACTTCTTTGTTAAAAACCGGAGTCATTTCATCAATTCTATTATTTTGACATAGGTTGTCAAAATGTTTTTATTGTTTTAGTTTAAAATTTCTTTCTCATGGAATTACTATTGAAGTTTAACCGCCTTCGCGGGAATGTATTGCCCGCTAACTACCAGTATGCACCGGGATTCAACGGATTCAAGGATGGCCGGGATTATTGGCTGTTTTTTTTAATAACATAGATGAATAAAATACCTATTACCGATGGAGTTATTATTAAAGCTTAACCGCATGCACGGGAATGCATTGCCTGTAAACTACCAGTATCCATTATCATCCTGGATCTATAAAGTCATAAGCCAGGCCGATGAGGAATACAGCGTCTTTCTGCATGAAAAAGGATTTGCCTTTGAAAGCCGGAAATTCAAAATGTTCACTTTCTCACAATTGAACCTGAGACCATATGAAATCTCAGGAAACGAAATCCGGTTGTTGGGAAAAGAGGCTTCGCTGATCGTGCGGTTTTTGGTTGATTCAAGCCTGGAACATTTTATCAAAGGCTTGTTCATGGATCAGCATTTTGGATTAGGCGACAGAAACAACCAGGTAGACTTTCAGGTAAGCGCCGTAGAAACGAAAGCGCCACCGCGTTTTGAGCAAACCATGCGTTATCAATGCCTGTCCCCTATCGTTACCAGCACCAGGCGGGATGATGGTACGGTTGCCTACTTACTCCTGAAGAGCCGGGGTATGCGCGGATATTTATTCAGAACCTGCAGCGTAAACAAAGCGCCCTTGCCATACATCATGGCGAAACTGAAGTACCGGAAAAAACTAATTTTCCATTTTCATTCCGGCTGCTAAATACGCCAAGGAAAAAAGGTGTCACGATCAAGGCGAACACGAGGGAAGAAACCAAAGTGATCGGGTACTTATTTCATTTTGAGCTGACGGCGCCGGTGGAATTGCATGAGATCGGGTATT
>JBBDXJ010000163.1:17769-28901 GCA_040902445.1 Cyclobacteriaceae bacterium
GCCGGGTTCGGGGAGAAGAACAGCATGGGATTCGGGTGTGTTGTCTGAACCGGGAGAGGATTGCCGGACTCCGGGCCGAATTCAAAATAGAATACAAGGTCAGAAAAGCGATGATGCAGGCGCTGAGGAGAGTCTAAACCCGGACGGCTATTGTGTAATAAAATAATTAAAAAATATAAGATGGATGCAGATTATTTCTTCTCTGATAATGCATGGCATAAAGGAACAGGACACCATCATGTTTTTGGCGGTGATTTAAACAAGTGTGGTTTTTCCTTGCGAAGCTTTTTTAAAGCCTTCGCAAGCCGGGGCATCATTAGTTTTTCAATCTCTTCAATTCGCTCTGCTGCTAACTTGTTCACGGGTAAATTGCTGTCGCCAAAGCAAAGAAGACGGTTTATTCTCATGCTTTCGGAACCTGGAAATTATTTTCTTTTCTTTTGGGCTTCGGCTGCTTCTTTCATTTTGCGCAAAGCCTGCTCGTGGCTCAAAGATTTGGATTTCTTTAAAAGCTCACGCATTACTTTTTTGGAATCCTTTCCCTTGTCAAATGGATCGGATGGCAATTGTTTTACAGATGGTTTCATCAGATACAAAGATGCAGAAAATCATAACGTAAAACCTAACCTCTACAATAGTATTCATCAATTTGATCTTCATCTGCTACTTGTACCTGCAAAATCTGCCGCTTATCGCCATATATTCTTGATGCAATTAATAGAATTCGCTTTTTATTGCTATAACCACATTGAATCGAGTAAAAGAACTCTCGGGGGTACTTGTCAATCTCCCTCCACCTTGACCTATTATTCCGATGCACGCTCAAAATTTCTGAAATGGATATTCCATCCGGATCATCGTCAAGTCTTAAAAGAGATATGTCTATTTCGAACTCCATATACTTTTAAAAAGACCAGCCGGGGTGTTTCCGACTGGCCAAAAATCCAAGAATTGGTGCGATTAATGCAGATTTTAACAATGTCTAACTATATTTTTCAATTCCATTCCTTAGATACACAACAGCAATAGTAATAAAAAAAATACATAAATCCTACAATTTCTAACTATATTGGCCTAAACCGCAACAATGAAGTAAGTCGACAGGTGATTTTAAAAAAATAGACTAGAATAGCCACAATCAAATCATGCGTTTACATCTAAAGACAACCCCCACAAAGGAGGTAATAAACTTTAACTATCAACCAATCCTTACTGGAGCAATACATAAATGGATTGGAAAAAATGACGTGCATGACCAAATTTCATTGTATTCTTTTTCTTGGTTGATGGGCGGACACAGTAATAAAAACGGCCTTACCTTTTCAAATGGTGCAAACTGGTTTATCAGCGCATTTGATACCGGCCTGTTAAAAAAGCTAATCACTGGGATACAGAATGACCCTGAAATAGCATTTGGATTAAATGTTTCTGAAATAGTTGTCCAGGAAAATCCGGAATTTAAAACTGAAGAAAGCAGATTTATCAGTGCAAGTCCTGTTTTAGTAAAACGGACAATTAACGATAGAGACATTCATTACACTTTCGATCATGTAGAATCTGATAAATTCCTTACCGAAACACTAAAACATAAGTTAAGAACGGCAGGATTATCAGAAGATGAAGTCTCTGTTAGTTTTGATCGCAATTACCCTAAAGCGAAAACAAAAGTCATTTATTATAATAATATAGGGAATAGAGTCAATCTATGTCCTGTAATAATAAAGGGAACTCCTGAACAACAAGCCTTTGCCTGGAATGTTGGAGTTGGTAATTCGACAGGTGTCGGTTTCGGAGCATTAAACTAAGTATTATGGTTTATTATGTAGTTAAATATTCAGGTCCTTTTGGATTTATTAAGCCCTGGACTGCAGTGAGAGATAGTGAAACTTTCTCACAACAATTTCTCACACCCTCCATTGTAGAAGGGATTGAAAAAAAACTTTTCCCTGAATTATTAAAAAACGAAAACTTTGGAAAGATTTTCAAAATCAAAAGATACCGATTGAATTATCAAGGAATAGATGTTCAGAAGGAAAAGACATGGTCAAAAGGGGGATTTAGTTTTAATAAAGAAAAAGGACAATACAAAACCAATATGTCCACACTTGATAGAGGAGTAATGCTAAATCCCAATTTGTATTTGGCTTTTGAAAATAGAGAAGATGTTAATGTTGCTTTAACCCAAACAATTTGTTTGTGCCGTAATGAGGACTTGCTATTTCCAGAATCGATTTTAGAATTGAGTCAAGACGATTTTGATAAAATTGAAGGTTTTGAATTGTTTTTTAAAGACGCTGAAAATGGTTTTAAGGTTGGACACAACCGTTTTAATAATGCTTCTGAGATGTTTGGTGAATTGAGGGTTTTTGGTAATCCAATTAGAAGTTAATCCATGAAACCACTAAATGAAATATTAGCTAAAAGTGTCAATTACGGAAGCTTAACGTTATTGGAACATACCCGACAAGTAACGCAAGCTATTGAGCTGTTCGCACAAAAATATGCTTTTGATTTTAATATTGATATAGCAAGGAAAGGTGCCATTCTTCATGACTTAGGAAAGGCTCATCCTCATTTTCAAAGAAAAATTAAAAATATTAATGGAGCTACCTTATTTGAAAATAGCGAATGGAGTTTTATTCACAGACATGAGATTTCATCTTTAGGGTTTCTTCCTTGTTTCGACAGGCCAGAGTGGAATGATTTGATTGATTTAGTAATAGCCCATCACAAATCTATAGAAAATGACCCAGGTGCGAAAGGGATTTTAGACCTAGTAGAAAATGACAGAAATCTAATTGAAAATCATTTGAAGGATTGGGACAAATGGCATCAATACGGAATCCAAATTTTACAACATTTTGATTTACCAATTTGCAGAATAACTAAAGACGAAGCTACTAAGGCGTTAAACTATGTAGTTGATTATTGCGAGGAAAAGAAAAATGGTTTTTCTCCTTTACGTGGCCTGCTAAAATCAGCAGATCATTTTGCTTCAGCTTTTATGCATGAAACTGAAAATAAATTAAAACCTCTTTTCGAAATACCAGATTTGAGCTTTTATCACGATGAAAAACGTAAAAGCATCATCTATCCCCTTTCTCAGGTTTCAACAGACGATAAGAGAAACCATACAATGGTAGTAGCATCTACAGGAGCAGGAAAAACAGATTTTTTATTACGCAGATGTAAAGGACGTCTGTTTTATACTTTGCCATTTCAGGCATCCATCAATGCCATGTGGGAGCGTATCAAAAGTACTGTGCCCAATGAAGATATTCGCTTACTACATGCCACATCAAAGATCGTATCAAAAGGCAAAATAGATGAACAGATTTTACAGCCTCTTGCGGGTTCATCTATAAAAATTCTCACTCCTCATCAACTAGCCGCCATTGTTTTTGGCATTTCAGGTTTTGAAACAGTAATGCTTGATGTGCAAGGTACAGATGTAATTTTAGATGAAATTCATACCTACTCCGACTTTTCAAGGGCAATGGTATTAGAAATTGTAAAAACACTGTTGCGCCTGGATTGCAGGATTCATATCGGTACGGCTACAATGCCTTCTCTTCTTTATAATGAACTATTAAAAATCTTAGGAGGAGAGAAAGAAGTTTTTGAAGTGAAACTATCAGATGAAATACTAGACACTTTTGATAGGCACCAAATTGATAAGATTGAAGACGAAAGTTCTATTCGATCAATACTAGAACATTCCTTTGACTATAAAGAGAAAGTATTAGTGATCTATAATACCGTAAAAAATGCGCAGACTGCTTTCGGTAAATTTGAAGAGGATTTTCCTGGCATTCCTAAGATGCTTATCCACAGCCGTTTCAAACGGGGTGATCGAGTTGCTTTGGAAACGCAATTGAAAAAAGAATTTCATGGAGATGGAAGTACGAAATTCGGTAATGGCTTAAGTCCATGTTTGGTGGTATCTACCCAAGTAGTAGAGGTAAGTCTAGATATCAGCTTTGATAGAATGATAACACAATGTGCACCATTGGATGGAATGATTCAAAGGTTCGGGCGGGTAAACAGAAAACGAACAAAAGATACGATTGGCAAATACAAACCAATTCATGTGATCAAGCCAAGTGGAAATGTATTACCTTATAAAATAGATATTTTGAAATCCAGCTTTGAGCAGTTGCCCGAAAATTTTGAAGTTCTAAAAGAAAGAAGCTTGCAGGAAAAAATTGATACCGTTTATCCCACCTTGGATACTAAAGAAATTGATGTGCATTTGATTTATAAGAAAGACAAATACACCATCAAAGAACTAACCAACAATAAAAAAGCTGTTTTGGTAGATGCTTTGGAAATAGAAAGTGCGACCTGCATCCTAGTCAATGACCGAGAAGCTTATTTAACTGGCAATTGGGAGGAACGATTACAGATGGAAATCCCCATTAACTATAAAACAATTTCTCGGCATAAATCTAATTATGAGCAATTGGAAGTAGGTTCTTATCCTTTTGTAGTACCTCAAGATGAAACAGCCTACAAAATATTTGGGTTACAATTAGTTGAACACGATAACTTCTTATAAAATATGTATACAAGTTATATTGGTAAGAAATTCTTAAGGTTATACAGAGCTAATTATAATAAGCCTAATGACTACTCTGCTCAACAATTTTTTGATGAGGTGATGTTTCCGCTATTTTTTCAAGATGATAGTCATTTGATGCACGTAGGCAATTCACCATTTTTTCAGAAACCTAGAGAAGAGGATATTAAAAAATTTGGCAGTAAATCTTTAGCTCAATTAAATAATTTGAAGAAAAAGATAGAAAGTGGAGTTCCTAGTGGTGCTATATATGTGGGATTTGCAGCCGAAGAAATTCAAGCAACTTCATCAGGGCAACTTACAAGTATGAATTTCAACGCTGATACAGAAGAAATGTATGCTTCTTGGATTGGGGAAGCATTGGCAATTGGTGTGAATGGTGGTTTCGTAATGCTGATAGATGAAAATCACGTTCTACTTTCCATTTTTATTGGGTGGGGACATTACCGAAAGTATTTACACCAAACCCCAAATCTTAAAGACAAACAAATAGAGACGTGGAATGGACATTGGTTGTGTCTTAGTTTAAATAAAAATCATAATGATGACGATATTGATTACTCCAAGATTGAGACTGCGGAAGTTATAGGAAATATTGCTATTCCGACAAAAAAATGGTCAAATGTAATTTTTGCGTTATCAAAAAAATATCCTAACAAAATCATAACTGCATATTCATATAACCTTTCTCAAACCAATACCACACTTGGTTTTATTAATCTGTATTTACCTGAAATAAGACGTTTATATGAATTGCGAGATAAGATATTTATAAATCAAGAAAACCTAATTCTAAGAGACGAAGAAATTGAAAAACTAGAAACATTCTTCAATTTCAGAAGTGCATGTAAGATTGGCACTATTGGTTTGAAAGCTTTAGAACCGGCTCATCTGCGCGAGTATATGCCTAAAGGCACAGCAGATTATGCTCAAGGCAAAGACTTTAAATTCTCTGATGAAAATTCATACTTCAATTATCAACTCTATAAACTTTGGATAATAGCCATGCTAAACAAAACAGAATTACTACAACTAGCCTCGGATGTTGCCAAGGCTTTATTGGAACACGAAACAAAAGATGGTAAGGAGAATAGAGGTAAGACAGAAAAAAATCAAGATTCAAAC
Organism: Cyclobacteriaceae bacterium; assembly: GCA_040902445.1. Classification (GTDB taxonomy): domain Bacteria; phylum Bacteroidota; class Bacteroidia; order Cytophagales; family Cyclobacteriaceae; genus Chryseosolibacter. The sequence goes on from JBBDXJ010000163.1 coordinate 23,474, forward strand.
AAAATCAAGGATTCAAAAAACATACGTGAATTCATTGAAAATCTTACTGAATTATTAGAGAAAGCTCCTCAAAATGGTAAAACATTCAAAGAAGTAGTAGATCAAGTATTGAAAATGCCATCAGACAATTTTCCCTTGTTTGCTACACTTATCAGATTTGAATACGCTTATCAAAAAAATAAATAATTAATTGTTTAAATAATATTAAAATGAAAAAGACACCATTTATCTATTTAAGAGGCTTACGCCATGCAGAGCATACTGTATTTGGAGTAAATGAAGGACAAAAATATTATGTAGATCCCCAGTTTGGGAAAAAAATGGCCTACTCAAGTGGTCAGCAAGTAAAGCGATCAGTTATTGAGGCATTAGATTTACCATTTGCAGCTATGACATTCAATTGGGAGATCGATAAGAAGGAAAACAAAGCTCTTCAAAAAGAACCACATTCTCCTTGTGACCCAACCTTTACAGACCAACTACTTGGTGGCTATATGAAAGCAGAGAGTGGAAGTTTTACTGTAAAAAGAAGAAGTCCACTTTCAATTTCTGCTATGCGTCCATTGCATCCTTTATTAGGTGGAATAGAATATCCAACTGAAAACTTAACATTTGATAGAACGTCGCATCCAGAACATCATGAGGTGAAAGTTTATTGGTTAGACAATAAAAAACGTGGTGAACAACTAACAAAAGAGGAACTCAATACTTGGTTAACAACAAATAAGAGGGCTTTACCAAACAGAGCTTTTATTCAAGATCAGACTAGAGCATCAGGTTTATTTACTTATGATGTTGCAATTGATCTCAGAACTTTATTTTGTGTTTCAACTAACAAATTGGAACCGGAACTTTTCCCTCATATAGAGGAAAAACTCAGAGCAGAAGGGTGGAAAGAAGGGGAAAACATATTTGGCAATTGCTTGATTTGTCCAGCTGAAAAAAGAGAGAAAATAATCTCCGCCTTGGCTCATGCTCTAGTAAACTGGAGAATTACATCCAATCAAGCTCGTACATTTAGTTTAATGGAAACAGTAGCGTTAGCAATCAGTGATAATGCGAATCAAATTGCTTATGCAATCCGTGGTGAGCTTAGAGATGATACTGAAAGACAACAAGCTATTCCTAAAATAGACGAAACTGCCAAAGCTGATTTATTCATCTCTCCGATAGCATCAAGTTATATTGCTGGCTCAGTTGGCTCTACAGATGCACTCGAAAAAGCTGAACAGAAACTTATTGAATTAATATCAGGATTTGATTGCGAAAATCAGTTAGCTGTAGAATAGATAATTACATTTAAGTTGTATTAAACAATATTTAGTCTCTTTATAAATTTTTCTCAGTATTTTACTATAGCCATGTACGTTACCGGCACCCATATCGCCTACCTTCACACCTGCCAATCGCAAGCTCTGGCTCTTTGCCACCACCATAAAAATATTTTCCCATTTCTACTTTAAAATTTGTCAAAAAGAAAGAAAAACTTTAGTTTGATCCATTCAATTTACCATGGCACGGAAAAATAAAAAATCCACACAACCGCAACAGCCACTGAGTCCTAAAAAATATATTCTCACGAGGGCACGGTTGCTGCCGGTTTATAAATGCCTGGTTAACAAGAGCTGGAATGAAGGAAAGCTCGCCTCTGTTACGGTTACGCGTAAACATTCAAACGGTAACATCACGGCCGGCTTCTTCATTGTGGATATGCTGGCCCTGGGCGTAAAAAAAACTTATTTCGATTTCAATGTACCGGAAGAAGATTTCTTTGAATGGCTTTATGAATCCGTACCGGAAGATTTCCTGGAAGAAATACCCTATCCCCTGGCTCACAACATCATCTATGGAGCGGTGGCTTTCGCGGAAGAACACAATATGCTTCCGCATCATGACTTCCTGGTAACGCAGCACATCCTGGAAGAAGATACCGATGACATTGAATTGATTGACCTTACCTTCGGCCTTGATGGAAAGCCTGTCCTCATGGATGCAAGTCTCTTCGATGAAGATGATGACATTGACGAAGATGAAGATGATGACATTGACGAAGATGAGGATGATTTCACACAAAATTTTGAAAAATGGACAGACGAAGACTGGCGCATTTTTTTTAATACCGAAGAAGCGCCCGATGCCGAAGTATTTCTGAAAGCTATCTTTGTATTGTTCGATAGGTGGTTCCGCGAAAATTATCCCTTTACGCGAACCAACCACGCGGCTGCTTACAAGGAAGTGATGATAGCCTATGATGCTATTGAAATGCCTTATTTCAATAGGGAAGAAGAACAGGAGGAAAGTCAGAAAATATATGAAGCCCTGAAAACGGCAAAGAAAAAGCATGAATTCAAAGCGCTGAAAACAAAACTTCATGACATGATCGCTGCCAATCCTGAAAACCCGGTATATCACAATTACCTTAGCCTTTGTGCACGGAACAATCCGGAATTCAGGGCAATCGTTGAAAACACGGTAAAAAAATTTCCCGATTATCTATTTGGCAAGATTGCTCTTGCCAACCTGCTCCTGGAAGACGATAAGCTGGAAGATGTGGAAAAACTATTCAACAACGCCTACACGTTACCAGACCTTTACCCGGACCGGAAAACGTTTCATATCACCGAACTTATAGGCTTTAACAGCACCATGATGCGCATCTTCCTGCGCAAGCAAGACATCGCACAGGTGAATATAAATTGTGAAATGATATATGAGATGAGTGGTGATGATCACATGGAGAACTCCGACCTCTTTAAAAAAGCTGATGCAGAATTCGTTTTGAAGAAAGGGCAGATTGTGATGCGTTATATAAGGGAAAAGGGATTTATAGCAGAAGATGCAGTCATTGACCGGTGATCGGACAAAGAAATACGACATCGCTGAGCGGGGGCATATTGCCCGTCAAGTCGGATTGACTCCAATAAAATATTAAGGATGATGCGTTATGCAGCTAACGCTAATGCATCATCCTTAGGGAAAACCGGCCAATAACTACATACGCCGATGTGGATTGAAAGACTAAAAGAATTGATTGAAAAGTGCGGCGATTATCACTATTTTCATTCAACTGAATGCAAGTCACCGGAACCTATATCGCCTACCTGCACACATGCCATCGCAAGTTGTGGCTCTTTGCCAATGGTTTAAACATGGAGCAGACTTCCGACGTAGTGGCGGAAGGAAAGCTGATCGGGGAAACCACCTACACGGACCGGGCCCACAAATTCAGCGAAATAGAGATTGACGGCGTGAAGATCGATTTCTACGATGCGCGCAACAAAATAGTGCATGAAGTGAAAAAGTCCGCAAGTGTGCAGCAAGCCCATATCGCCCAGGTGCGATACTACCTGTACAAACTCTCGCAAAAGGGAATCGAGGGGGCTACCGGTATTGTCGAATATCCAAGGCTGAAACGACGGCAGGAAGTGCACAGTTTAACACCCCGGGATACAGCGGATATCAGACAATGGGAAAAAGAAGTTGAAAGGATTGTGTGTTCACCCGACTGTCCGCCGGTGATCCGGGCTAAAATTTGCAGGCAGTGCAGCTATTATGATTTCTGCTATTCATCTGAACCTGGATGAAGGGATGAATGGAATACCTCGAAGGATTTTGAGGCTAAAAGGATTGGAAAGTATTGAAAATAACTAAACCAAAACAGAGACTTTATGAAACAGAAAATCAAATCCAGGCAATCCCGTAATCGTTATTGTTCCGGGTTCAGCCAACCAACCCCGGTAATCTCTTAATTCAGTCACAGCAATCCTGAATCCCCGTGAAGAAAGCATATTACCTTTTCAATCCAGGCCGGCTGAGCCGCAAAGACAGTACCCTTAAGTTCACGCCTGTGGATGCGGAGGGGGTTGAAGGGCCGCCAAAGTATATCCCGGTGGAAAGCGTCTGCGATCTATACGTGTTTGGCAGCCTGGATGCCAATAGTGCGCTATACAATTTTATGGGGAAGGAGCATATCAATGTTCATTTTTTCGATTATTATGAACACTATACAGGGTCATTTCATCCGAAAGAATATTTGCTGGCTGGTAAAATGATTGTCAGCCAGGTGAATCACTATCAAAAGCATTCAGCCCGGATGATGCTGGCCCGTAAGTTTATAGACGGGGCAGGTTTCAATATGCTTAAGAACCTCCGGTATTATAATAAACGCGAGCGGGATCTCGGAAAAGCCATTCTCGGGATCGAGCAATTTATGCAGCAAGCGCAGGACGCCGAGAAAGTGGATGAGCTTATGGGCCTGGAAGGAAATATCAGGCAGGAATATTACGATGCCTTCAATGTCATTCTCCGGGATTTTGAAATGGGGGGACGCAGCAAACAACCGCCCCGGAATGAAGTGAACACGCTGATCTCATTCGGCAACATGATGTGTTACTCCTTATGCCTGAGTCAGCTATACCATACCCAACTCAATCCCACGATCAGTTTTTTACACGAGCCCGGCGCACGCCGCTATTCGCTCGCCCTCGACCTCGCGGAAATATTCAAGCCAATCCTGGTTGACCGTACGATCTTTCGCGTGCTGAACAAGAAAGAGGTGCAGGCCTCGGATTTCGCCGTTGATCTTAACGGTTGCGTATTGAAAGAGGCTGGCAAAAAGGCGTTCATCAGGGCGTGGGAAGAACGTTTGAATGAAACCGTCCGGCACCGGACCTTGAAAAAACATGTCAGTTATAAACATCTCGTAAAACTGGAATGTTACAAACTAAGCAAGCATATTCTTGGCATGGAGGAATATAAACCATTTAAGATCTGGTGGTAATATGTACGTTATCCTCGTATATGATGTTGACCAGAAAAGAGTAGGTAAAATGCTGAAACTATGCCGCAGGTATTTACACTGGATACAGAATTCGGTTCTGGAAGGAGAGATGACGGATGTAAAGCTAAAAGAGCTGCTGTCTGAAGCGAAAGGTATTATGAAAGGTAAGGACAGCCTTATAATTTTTAAAAGCCGCAATGAAAAATGGCTGGAAAAGGAAGTTTACGGAGCTGAGAAAAACCGTCCTGACAATATTTTATAGGAACGGGTTGTCGATCGCGGGCTCATGGATCCGTAGCCATTGATAGAGCTCTTAAAAAAACCGGCTAAAGTTTGAATTCCGGCTGAACAATCACGTTGTCGATCGCCGGATTCAACCGTATTATCGACCACAGACGAGCAAAGAGTACATTTTCAAAATCAAAAAGCTCAAAATTTACATGAAATCGTCTATTTTTTGAACTAACTTAACGGCTGTTAATCGCACTATGGTAGAATTGAAATTTGCTTTGGAGACAGGGAGATCCGGGTGGATAATATCTGTTAATCGCACTATGGTAGAATTGAAATTTGTGGAAGACGTATCAGGTAAATCATCCCGATTACTGTTAATCGCACTATGGTAGAATTGAAATTGTATCACGATCT
>JBBDXJ010000164.1:0-22713 GCA_040902445.1 Cyclobacteriaceae bacterium
ATAATTCTCCATCATTAATTTCAAACAAGTCAAATCTTGGCACAGGAGGCAGCGCGGTAGCTTCTGATCCCATTAATGCCAACCTTTTATTTTATACCGATGGTGTAAATGTGTTCGACGTGACGCACACGGTCATGCCAAATGGTACAGGACTTTCCGCCAATGCTGCGGGTAACCAACCCGTTGTCGTTGCCAAAGTCCCCGGATCGGCTACCCGATATTATGTCTTCACCAATACCGCCAACGCGACTGCGGGTGGAACAGTTTCCTACAGTATCGTCGATATGGCCGCCTTCGGAAACGCAACTTTTCCCACCCCGGCCATTGGAAATGTCACCAGCAAGAACAACCCAATCGGCGGCCTTCTCAACAGATCGGAAGCGATGCTGATTGTCCGGCATACCAATCAAAGGGATCTCTGGCTCATTACCCACGATAATGGCGCGCCGAATTATTCGGTAACCTTTTTTGACATTTCCGGAACTGCACCGGTTTCAACCACCAACGTCACCGGACTGGGTTTAATCGATGTTGCCGCTAATTTTTCTTACCACCCGGCCACCAATAGAATAGCCGTGTCTCCCCAGGAAGGTAATCGGGATATCGAAGTAGTTAATTTCAATCCGACAACGGGGGCACTGACGTTTAACCAGAGAATTTTAAATACAGCGGTAAACAGTACTATTAACCAGGCCATTTACGATACAGAATGGAGCAATAATGGTCAGTATCTTTATATCTCACGACATGGTGACGCGGGTATTCAGGCTGATGTTGTTCAATTCGATTTTTTAAGTCCCCTGACAACGCTGGCTTCCGTCCTTCCCCAGCCGAATAATATTTTTCGCAGTTATGGTTTACAAATTGCGCCTGATAGTGCCATCTATCATTTGTATCAGGCTTCGAACGGCGGACCATTCCTTGTCGGCACTCTGAATAACACAGATACCGTCGCCAGCGAGGTCATTTATGATCCCAGCGCTTTTAATTCTAACCCGAATTTTAACGGAACACAGTTCCCCTCGTTTGCGGCAAAAGACAGTATTGAGTTTACGGTTGACTTCATCTCGCAGGGAACATGTTCCAATACCCCGGTTTCTTTTTATCCAATAGTGGTGCCGTCGGCCGACAGTTTGATCTGGAATTTTGGTGATGGTCAGTTCGCCAATGAATGGAGTCCCGTGCATACTTATGACCAGGGTGGTAGTTTCCTTGTGGAAGTCATTGCGTTCCTTAACGGCGATACCGCATATGCCTCTAACCCGATCAACATAACTCAATTCGACCTGGAACTCACCCTTGTACAGGATACAACCGCGTGTGCCTGTGAATTACCTGTAAATAACGGTCAGGGTGGGTGCCCGAATGATACAAGCGATGATTTTGAAGTTTCTGTCCAGGCTCAAGGTGGCACGCCGCAATATCAATGGTTCGGTCCGGGTGGTTTGCTGCCGGGCCAGACCACAGAAACGCTGCGACCTGATTCGGCAGGGTACTATTATGTGGTCGGAACTGTTGGTGCATGCTCTGCCTACGCGGGCGTAAATATCAAAGAATATGATTCTCTGGATCAACGCGCCAATATCTGGTACTTCGGGAACAATGCGGGCATAGACTTTAACCCCTTACCGGATGATCCCGCGATCGGAATTCAAGGCCCACTAGTAACTCCGGAAGGAACTTCAGTGATCAGTGACCGCAACGGTCAGGTGATTTTTTCAACCGATGGTTTTAACATCTACGATAAATTAAATCAGGACATTACCCCGGCAGGCGGGATAGGGGGAAATAACGGAGCAAGCCAGTCGGCCTTAATTATTCCCGTTCCCGGTGATGAAACGTTGTATTACATCTTTACTACGAAAGAGATCTATGGTACCGGAACATTCGAGTTGCGTTACTCGCTATTTGATTTAAAATTAAATAACGGATTAGGTGGCCTGGCCGAATACAATCAGCTGTTGTTCGCGCCGAGCACCGAAAGGATCACGGGGAATGCTAACTGGCTGATAGCGCATGAATACGGAAATAATTCCTTTCGGGCTTACCGCATCACGGCAACAGGCATCAGCAACCCGATCATTTCAGACATAGGCTCAGATCATTCTATCACAAGCGCAGAAAATGGTCAGGGATATATGAAACTCGGCGCGCAAAACAGGCTGGTCGTAGCGCTTTCTACACCCGGAGTTTCAAATGTCGTAGAGGTCTTTGACTTCATAGATTCGTCGGGAGCGGTTACTAACTTCCGTACCGCCAACCTCCAAAGCACCACGGGTCAGGTTTACGGCGTTGAATTATCTCCCGCGGGTAATAAATTATTTGCCACCTTATCTGATGCAAACTCAACCATGTACGAGTTTGCTTTTGATTCGCTGGGGATTCCGTATCTGAAGCAGTCAGTTCCGCAAACAGGAAGACTGGGGGCTATACAAATTGGACCAGACGGTCAACTATATGTTGCTATTGATGGAAGCGCCAACCTGGGTATGTTTGCTGCGCAGGAAGACACTACGGCCTTATCCCCTATCGGGGCACTTCAACCTTTTGCACTTTTCGGCGGTACGACGAGTACTTTGGGATTGCCGAATTTTATTCAAACCATTGCCAACCCAACACAGACGCCGAACTTTAGTTTTACAGGACTTTGCCTCGGAGATTCTACACAATTCAGCGCGATCGGGAAAGATCCCGCCATCGATAAGTTCGATTGGGTTTTTGGTGATGGTCAAACCGCGATTGATAGCGGGGCGCAGATCGCACACCTTTATGCTGCGCCAGGAACTTACACCGTTGTTTTAACGATACGCAACAAGTGTGAGACTCCCGTAGGGACGTTTACTCAGGATGTGGTGATCAATGATGTTCCGCCGGATCCAACAACTGCAGTGGTACTCTGCACCGGTTCAGCGGTGCTCGATGCAAATCCGCAGGATCTTCCGAATTTCAGCTACATATGGTCTACCGGAGACAGTACCGAAACCATCACAGTCAATCAGCAGGCGATGTACACCGTTACCGTCACCGATGGGTTGGGGTGCTCCACGGACGGAACTTTCCTCGCGGCTGACAACCGCCCTCAGGTTGATCTGGGTCCGAATACAACTATCTGCCAGAATACACCCGTAGCACCGCTTGATGCGCAAAATCCGGGAGCCGTTTATGCATGGGAACTGAATGGCGCCCCTTCCGGAAATACCCAAACGCATACCGTGACTACTTCATCTTTCGGTCTCTTCGAATATAAAGTTCAGGTCACGGATCCGGTAACAAACTGTTTTGTTCGCGACTCGACCACTTTTACCATAAATGAAACGCCGACTTTTACGGCGACGAACAACAGTCCTATCGCCTGTAATACCGACACGGGAGAGATTACGCTTAATTTTATTACCCCATTAAGCAGTTTGTTCTCATACTTTATTAGTGGCATTACACCAGTCCCGCCGGGTACGGATCAACCTTCAGGTACCTCATTTACAACTTTGCCCAACCTGGATGGAGGAACATATGGCATAACCGTTACTGACCAGGTCTCTGGATGCGCCTCAGCAACTACCACCAACATTGACGAGGATGGCTTGACCGTTACAGCTTCACCTAATAATAGTTGCGATCCTATTAATTTAGATGTCCAGGTAACATTAACTTCGGGTCCCTTGGTAGGTAGTCTTGTTTACCGGGTTATCGACAATGCGACCGGTTTAGAGATAAGTGATGGTACTGGTTCCTCTCCCACCCTTAACTTCACCACAGCAACTGCAGGTTTACCAAGTAACAACCAACAATATGTTGTCGAGATAACAACGCCTGCGCCTTCGAACTGCACAGCGTCGAGCGCACCTGTACCCGTGAACCAAAGTCCCACGGTGCCAGTTACTTTATCTTCTGATCCCTGTGCGGAACCAGTAACGATTACTGCTACAGGCGGAAATTCATGGCTTTGGTCGGGGCCCGGTACCATCGCCGATCCCGCGGCTTCCACGCTCTCAGTCACAGGGCTTTCACAGGGATCTCACACTTTCCTCTTAACGGTTTCGGACGCTGTCTCATGTCCCTTGGATACAGCAATCACTGTAAACGTCAACAACAACATTACAGCCAGCTTCGCGCAATCTGATCAGTGTACCGATCAGGTGATATTAACCGCCTTGCCTGCTGGCCCGTATACGTATCGTTGGTTCCGGAACGGAGTACTCATCCCTGGTGGCCAGCAGATCATCGCCGGTTTGGCAGATGACGGAATTCCCTATCGTGTGGATGTGCTTAACACCGTATCGGGTTGCATTTTTTCTTCTCCGGATCAGATCGTAAATGTTTCGGGTGAATTGGATTTCACTCTTGCAGCAACGCCTCCGTGTGAAGGCCAGCCTTTCACACTGACCGCGACGCCCAACCAAACTGGCGTCACCTTTGAATGGGAACTCAATGGCACTGTGCTTTCAGGTCAAACGTCGGCAACCCTGGTCGAGACCCGCGGCGGATTGTATGATGTTACTGTAACCAGTGCGGGTGGCGCTTGTTCGATGACGCAGAATTTTAACGTCGTACCCTCTCCTGTCACAGAGGGAAGCTTGCCTGGCTCAGGTATTATCTGCCCCGATCCTGCCAACCCCGATCCGCTCACACGTGAGGTGACCCTCGACGCCGGCCCGGTCTTTACGAGCTACAACTGGTTCCGTGATGGCTCCTCTTTGGGAGAAACTTCACAGACATTCACCGCCACCCAGGCAGGTACATATACAGTGGACCTAATCAATATTTATGGATGCCCAAGTTCGGATGAGACCCTGCTCATTGAAGATTGTACACCACGGATTACCGGGCCGAATGCATTCCGCCCCTCTAGCAATGTTCAGGGCAGTGGTGAATTTACGAACCGTAACTTCAAGTTGTTCACCTTCTTTATTGACGACGCTGATTTTGAAGTATTTATCTTCAACCGCTGGGGGGAGATGGTTTACCACACGAGCGAAAGGGATTTCCGCTGGAACGGGGGTTACAATAACAGCGCCGGGCAGGCGTTGCCCACAGGAACTTATACGTACGTGGTGCGCTACAGAAGTTCCTACAGACCTGAAGAAGGCATTAAGGAAAAACGCGGAGGCGTCGTCCTTCTTCGATAAGGATCCAGAACAATAAAGGTCGCTGAAAAGCGACTTTTTATATGAACAACCGGAAATACAGGATCAATTGCATTTTAAACTTCCAGGTTAGTTGAATATTTCTTTAAATTTGAAGGAATATTAACCTCAACCTATGAACCCCATATCTAAATTCCTCGGCGTTATTTCGCTGATAGTGTTGCTTTCCGGATTTCAATTGATCAAAACTTCCCTGAATATTACTGTTCGCGATGAATTGGGAAATATTGTTGAAGACGCCACGGTTCAGCTTTTTGAAACCGAAGATGATTATCTGAAAGAAAAAAATGTTGCGGCAGAAGGATCGTCGGACAAAAACGGCATTGTTAAACTCAAGGACCTCAAAGCTGTCGCTTACTATGTGATCGTTCGCAAAGACGACAAGGATAACTCTGGCGGAGGAGAGCGCACAGCCGAACTGGAAGCCAAGAGGATCAATAAGGTTACAATTGTAATCCAGTGAGACAATCGGAGTAGTTCATTAGGAGCGACGAATGTGCGCGCCCAAGACCGTCATCCTGAGCCGCGCGCTGCCTTGAGCGCGCGCAAAGGCGAAGGACCCCCATACAACGAAGTGCAAAACAAGATAACAGAAGAACACAACAATGAAATGGAGCCGGCTACCAAGCAATCACTTCATCGCTACGCATGTTTGTCTGAGCAAGTCGGTAGCATCATCATTTCACGAAGTCATCGCCCTTGCGAACTGGGGTCCTTCCCTTTTATCTTGCGCTCCAAATCCAAACGCGCGCGCTCCCAGGATGACGGGTTTCAAAATAAGAGATGATTCTTCGGCTTTTAGCTTTAGCGAAGGAGCGATGAGGGTTTCAAAGAATGAAAATCCCTTCAATTGCCTCCAGCTTTAGCGGGGGTCAAATGATAAGGAAGATCCGGGCTTCAGCCCAATTAGATTCTGCGGATGGCGGAAAAAAAGCAACCTATCGCGAAGTGATCAGCACCAATCCGAAGGCGATCACGACGATCCAGAATTTATAAACCGCTAACGCCGGGATAATGACAACCTGCAATTGCATGAGTACTGCAAGAAGCACAAGGATCGCTGCAATAGCTTTTAAAATTGACCTGGTTTTATTGCTCATGGGATTTATTGATTTAACTGCAAGACATAGGTCGAGGGCCAGAATTTACCCGTTACGATCAATAATTTCGTAGTTGGGTGATAAGCAATTCCATTCAGCACATCCGCATGCGGATTATCCAGTTTTGCTTCCTGTGCAAGCGGGGTAAGGTCCAAGGTGCCCACCACGTTTCCCGTTTCGGGATCAATCTTAAGGATCCGGTTAGTTTCCCATTGATTTGCCAATATAAAACCTTCCATATACTCCAGTTCATTCAATTTCGTAACAAATCCATTTTTGTCTTTTACCTGGACGGTCTTAACCGGTTCAAAGTTTACAGTATCAAGATAAATCAATTTTTCCGTTCCATCACTCATAATTAAATGATGGTTATCGTGCGTTAGTCCCCACCCTTCGGTGTCATATTCAAATTCATCGACCTTGCCAAACGTTTTTAAATCATATACAAAGCCAATGCGCGTCCTCCATGTAAGCTGATATATTTTATTGTTTAAAATGGTAATTCCTTCACCAAAGTATTTATCATCCAGCACCACTTTCTTATCTGGTTTCCCGGTTTTGATATCGACAACACCAATGTATGATTGTGTTTGTCCCGTACTTTCATAGAGCTTACCCTGATAAATCAGCAGTCCTTCCGTAAATGCCTGTGTATCGTGTTTCCACCGAGTTTTTAGTTTATAAGGGATGGTTAAATCATCTCCCGAAGAGCTTTCGTTGTTTTCTTTTCCACAGGCAAGCAGCAGGCTTAACAGGATCAGGGTGAACATGGGTTTATGCTTCATTTTATTAATACCATTCTTCAATTTTGTCAGCGGGTTTCCACTTTGAATCCGGTTCAAAATAATTCCAGAGAAGCTTTGAGATATCCCGCAATATTACATAACCTTCATTGTTTGCATTCCAGCTTTCGTCTATTTGATTTTTGGTGATTACACAAAAAACATAATCGCCATGCGGAGCGTTTACCATCACTACTTCGGATCGCGACCCGTCTACCGAACCGGATTTGGAAGCCACCTGGATGTAAGGCGGTACCTGCGAGTGTGACTGCGCATCATAGAAAATCCGGATCATGTTCCTGTAGATCCTTTCGCTTGCCCTCTCACTGACCACTTTCCCGCGATAGATCTTCAACAACAATCCGGCCATCTCGTGTGGAGTTGTTTGACCCCATCCGTATTTGCGCCAGTTATCATGCCTGCCTGGCGTGCGCGAATTCACACGCGTATGTTGATAGCCGTTTTCTGCCAGCCACATGTTTATTGCCGCCCCTGTTCCTGCCATGTGCTGACACCAGAGACTGGCAGTGTTATCACTGGTAGTGATCATCAGCATCAGAACTTTTGGCAATGCGATCTTTTCTCCATCCTTAAATGATCCGAGGATATCCTCCCCTTCATACAACAGCGAATCCCGGTAGGTCAAAATGGTATCATAGTCAAGTTCCCTGCGCTCAATCTTATTAAACATTCCGATCGTGATGGGAATTTTGATCATACTTGCCGTTGGAAAAACAGAATCGGCATTAATTGCGACAACCTTACCTGTCTTCAGATGTTGAACATAGATCCCGACATCGCCCTGAAAACCTTCAACAAGGGATTGAAGTTTTTGTTTTAACGCCCTGTCTTCTTTCTGTGCAGTCGAGGTTAAAAATAACCCTGCTCCAATACACAGGCATAGCAAAAATCTCATCATAACCTTTACTTTTGTCAGCGCATGGCCGAGACCGGTAAAGATATAAATAAAGCAAAACAACTCCTTGAGAGGGGACAACTTGTAGCTATCCCCACTGAAACTGTATATGGGCTGGCCGGCAACGCACTGGATATTCAGGCGGTCATGAAGATATTCCAGGCAAAGAACCGTCCTCAGTTTGACCCGCTGATAATTCACGTGCCTTCCCTGGAAAAAACGAATTTGTATGCAACCAATATCCCGGAAAAAGCAAAAGACCTGGCGCACGCTTTTTGGCCTGGCCCCCTAACCTTGTTACTGGAAAGAAAAGATATTATTCCGGATCTGGTTACTGCGGGACTACCAACCGTAGGTATGCGCTGCCCGGACCATATTTTGACGCGGCAATTGCTGGAGTCAGTTGATTTTCCCCTGGCGGCGCCAAGCGCGAATCCATTTGGATATATCAGCCCAACAACTCCAGTGCATGTAGCGGATCAGCTCGGAGACAAGATCGAGTACATACTGGACGGCGGACCCTGTAGGGTGGGCATTGAATCAACCATAGTAGGTTTCGATAACGATATGGGTATTGTTTTCAGAACCGGAGGATTGAAAATAGAGGATATTGAAAAGGTTATCGGAAAAGTACAATTACAAATAACCACGTCGTCCAATCCAAAAACACCTGGCCAACTGCAAAGCCATTACGCACCCCGGAAAAAATTGATCGCGGGCAATCTGGAAGAAATGATCAAACGCTTCCAATCACAAAAAACTGGTATACTATCGTTTCAAAAAAACTATAGCTCACCTTTCCAATACATCCTGTCACCCGAAGGAAACCTCGAAGAAGCATGCCGCAATTTCTTTTCAGCCTTGCGAGCGTTGGATCAGTTACCCATTGACATTATCCTTGCTGAATATGTTCCGGATACAGGCCTGGGAAAAGCACTTAACGACCGCCTTCGAAGAGCGTCTTTTGGGAATTAATGACACATGACCTAATGACTTAGTAGGGCCAACACCCATGCATCCGGGACAGGAAATTATATAAAAGGTAAAAATTATATAAAAGGTAAAAAAATAGAATGTAGCACCATCAACACACAAACACTTCAACACATCAATACATGAAAAAAATACTTATCCTCACCGGAGGCGGTGATTGTCCGGGTCTCAATGCCGTGATCAGGGGAATAAACAAACGCGCACACCGCGAAAAAGACTGGGAGGTTTACGGTAGCATAGAAGCTTTCAACGGCGTATTTCACGACCCTCCTGAAATCATCAAACTGACAAGCAGAAAAACAGCGGGCATTCACACTAAGGGTGGCACAATTCTCAAAACTACCAATAAAGGAAACCCAATAAAATTTCCCGTGAGCCAGCCCGATGGCTCCGTAAAATTCATCGACCGGTCTGATGAGTTGGCGAGGAAACTCAAAGACCTGAAATTTGATGCTGTTATCAATATTGGAGGTGATGGTTCTCAGAAAATTTCCAAAGTATTGTTTGACAAAGGAATTCCTATCATCGGCGTACCGAAGACCATCGATAACGACCTTGCTGCCACTGACGTGACCTTTGGTTTTCAGACGGCCTTGCAAATTGCCACGGACAGTTTTGATAAACTGGTGACAACAGCAGAGAGCCATCATCGTGTGATGATCATGGAAGTAATGGGCCGGGATGCTGGATGGATAGCCTTGCATACCGCCATCGCAGGCGGCGCCGAAATATGCCTGATCCCGGAAATTCCTTACGACATCAGGAAAATTACAAGCCGCATTAACCTTCGATACAAAAAAGGCCGTGGCTTTGCCAACATTGTTGTTGCAGAAGGGGCTAAACCTAAAGAAGGTACCACCACATCCCGCGAAGGAGATAAAGGCTCTGAGCATGTACGCCTGGGTGGAGTGGCATACCAGCTATCCAAACAATTAAAAGATTCGGGCTGCAAGGGAGAGATTCGCGAGACAGTATTGGGCCATGTCCAGCGCGGAGGTAGTCCTGTGGCTTTTGACCGCGTGCTTGCGACTTTGCTCGGTGTAAAAGCCTTCGAGATGGCGTTGGCAAAACAATTCGGGAAAATGGCCTCTTTCAAAAATAATTCTTTCACAGCAGTGACCCTCGATGAGGCGACCAAAGAACATCGGATTGTCGACAAGGATTCATATCTGGTACAGGCAGCAAAGGGGTTAAGCATCAGTTTTGGAGATTAGTTAAAAAAATTACGAAGTACGAAGTACGAATTACGAATGACGAATTCGGAATATTCCTCTAAATTCGCCATTCGCAACGCGTAATTTGCCTGACATGAAAACCATTAACGACATTAATTTCAAGGGAAAAAAAGCCCTGATAAGAGTAGACTTCAACGTTCCGCTGGATAAAAGCTTCAACGTTACAGACGATAACCGCATCAGGGCTACGATACCCACGCTTAAAAAAATTCTTGATGATGGAGGCAGTTGTATATTGATGTCACACCTGGGACGGCCAAAAGAAGGCCCGGAAGAAAAATATTCTCTGAAACACACCCTTAAGACAACGGAAAAACTCCTGGGCCAACCAGTCCAGTTTGCTGATGACTGCATTGGTGAAGAAGCAAGAACAAAAGCAAAGAACCTGAAGCCCGGAGAAATACTGTTGCTGGAAAACCTGAGATTTTACAAGCAGGAAGAAAAGGGTGATCCGGTATTTGCAGAAAAGCTGGCCGCCCTGGGAGATGTTTACGTCAATGATGCTTTCGGAACCGCACATCGCGCGCACGCATCGACCACCATTGTTGCGCGGTTTATGAAACAGAAATGCGCCGGACTTGTAATGACTGCCGAGCTTGATAATGCCAAAAAAGTTTTGGAGACTGCGGAATCTCCTTTTACGGCAATTATGGGCGGCGCTAAGATTTCAGATAAGATCCTCATCATTGAGCGCCTATTGGAAATAGTCGACCACCTGATCATTGGCGGCGGAATGGCATATACGTTCTTTAAAGCCCTGGGTGGTAACGTTGGAAAATCGTTGGTGGAGGAAGATAAGCTCGACCTGGCCAAATCGCTGATCCGAAAGGCGAAAGAAAAAGGGGTAGAAATGCACTTGCCTATAGACTCTATTATTGCCGATAAATTTGACGCGCAGGCAAACACTGACGTTTCAAACAACAACGCGATAAAGGAAGGTTGGATGGGTTTGGATATCGGGCCTCAGGCTCAGGCGGTTTTTGCCCGTGTAATTTCGGAATCCAAAACTATTTTGTGGAATGGACCGATGGGTGTTTTTGAAATGGAGAAGTTTTCCGCAGGCACAAGAAAAATCGCAGAAGCTGTGGTAGAGGCTACACGCAAAGGAGGTTTTTCGCTGATTGGAGGAGGTGATTCGGCTGCGGCGGTAGCTCAGTTTGGAGTCAGTGACGATGTTAGCTACGTATCGACCGGGGGTGGAGCATTACTCGAATACTTTGAGGGAAAAGTATTACCTGGCGTCAAAGCGCTTGAATGAATACTGCCTGTCAGAGGCAGTAAAGACTTTCATCGCTCATTAGAGGAGTTGCATTCCCATCATCAATAAGAACATTGAGAGACCGATTAACATACTGATCATTTTCCTTTTCATATCTCACTCTTTATAGTCAAAAAAAAGCCGTCATCAAGGCGGTAATGACGGCTCAAAACAGAGTAACACGATTGACTTGAGAATTAACTGAAGTCAATCACCAACTTCATTTCCCCTGGAAGATTCACTGCACTTCCCGGCAGGCTACTCCATTGTCTTTCTCACCTCCGTACCCGGACCGAGACAATGCCGATCAAAACTGCTATACTTCAACCGGGGCTTTGCCATTTCTTCTTTTGGCAGAGGTCCCCTTAAATTTTTCTTCCATCCCAATATATCCTGCCATCTTTTTGGCCAGTTTTTTGGATTTCTTGCCGATCTTCTTCCGCGCCTGTTTGCCTGTTGTTGGAGCAACCAGTAAACCTGCAGCCAACCCGCACACAGTGCCCAGTAAAAAGCCAGCGAATATTCTAACGGTGTTATTCATATTTATCTTTTTCACCTATTTGTAATCATATAAAGAAATAGTGTGCCAGAATTTTAATGCGGTCATAAAAACCTCAAATAAAGTTGATTAGCAGCCATTTAGCCGCTTCGATCTAACTGGCCCAGAGGGTGGTCGGGAATAATTTCTACACTTTCTGGTATTAAATATACAACGTGGTGGGTATGCGAACTGCTGCTGAAAAACAGGGTGATCCGCCTGTGTGAATGGCTGGTCATTCAAAGTTAAATTCCGCCTTTTCATCGACGGGAAAGACGGATCAAATAAAAGTGGCACGGACTTCAATATACCTATGTAAGGGAAATTATGTCGAACTAAATTAAAAACACAAGTATGAAAAAATTAAGAAATCTGAGTTTGCTGGTAAGTGCAGTTGCGATTTCGATGATATCTTTTTCAAATGCTCAGGCGCAGTACGCCAAAGCGGGTATTAAAGGAGGTTTAAATCTTAGCAATCTATACGTTAATAAAGCAGATGACGACCAGGCTCGTATCGGATGGCATGCAGGCTTTTATGGCCAGCTTTTCGCCACCGAAGCTTTCGCCATTCAACCGGAGGTTAACTTTTCAACCAAGGGTACAGGCGTAACAAGAATTGATGCTACCAGCGCCCGTTATGAATCCAATTTTAATCTCAGTTACATTGACATACCGATTCTTGCGGTATTCAAGTTAGGTGACGTAGCTGAAATACATGCAGGCGCTTATTGGGCTTACCTATTGGGCGCTGAAATCCGGAACAATGATCGCAATCCTGATAATGAATTTACTACCATTGACCGGGATAATTTCGATGATTGGGATTACGGCCTCGTAGGCGGTATTGGTTTTAACCTTGGCGAAGGCGCTCAATTGGGTGTACGTTACAATTACGGACTCAATGAAATAGCCGAATCGGCCGGAGCACGCAGACTATTTGGTAATTCCAAAAATCAGGTTGCTCAGTTATACCTTGCTTTCAACTTTAATTCCGGAAACCGGAGTAACGTTGATAATGATTATAATTACTAAAACATCCAGCACAAAAAAAAACCTGGTCTAATAAGCCAGGTTTTTTTGTTTCTTCACCGTGCTTGTAGGCGCATATCGGTCAACATTTCGGGTTTTTACAGGTCTAACCTCATCGCTATCATCCACTTCAATTTTTGGAAAAAGCAGTCGTATTAAAAGATAGCAAACGGATACAAAGAGCACATAAGCAGCAATCAGCGACAGTACAATCATCAAAATATCCATAACATCACATTTATAACCCAGCAGCAAGAAAAATAATGCCAATTCCTGCATCTCCTGAAAAGCCGGTTTTCAGGGCTTATTTTATCCACATACTCAGTAATAAATTCCACATTCAGCGGCTGTTGATAAGCAAATAGCCGATCTAGCGGCCAAAGTGACATTAATTATCATTTTCACATCCTTTGGCATTCGTTTTTGATTTTATACGGTGTACTAAAAAAAAATTATCATGAGCGATTTATTGTATGTCATTGCCGTCATCCTCATCATCGGATGGTTACTCGGTGCTTTTGTTTTCAGTGTTGGCAATATCATCCACGTGCTTTTAGTGGTTGCTGTGATCGCCATTTTGTTAAGACTGATCCGGGGCCGGAGGGTTTGAAATTACAGGAGAGACCATGCTTGTTTGCGGGGTCTCTCACATTTTAAGCTTGTTCACAAGTCGCCTTGCCCTTGCCCCTGCCCTCACATCACATAAGAATCCGTGCAAAAAGTTGGTTGAATCTTCCCGTTTGGATTGAGTTTTGTACTGTAATTCAAACGCAGAATTTATCGTTGACTTAACTAAAATTTTCAGGAAGAACACCCGCGTCTGTGCTGGTGGTTAATTTTTTTTCGTTGCTAGGGAATATCGGTTTCAATGGGATATATTAAGAACAGCCTGAATCCACGTTCGGTAATCCGTAAAATACTTGCGGCTTTTTTGCTCGCTTTCGTGGCCGTGATCCTCGCCCAGAGTATCAGCCGTTTTTCCTTCCGGGAATTGCTGGGCACCGTCGCGGATCTTTCAGAACCCAATGAAAAACTAGGGCTTTTAAACAGCGTGTTTCATGAGATCACGACCCTGGATCAAACGCAACGGGCCGAAGCAATAACAAACCCCAACAAGCCATACACCTCGTTTCTCAACCAGTCCGGAGATCTTATCTTATTGATCGACTCGCTGACAAGAATGCCTTGGGATACCAGTCAGCTAAACCGGCTGGTTAAAATGAAGGACGTTTTGAGCGAACGAAATAAACTGTTCTTCTCCTATTTAAAGGTTAAGGCGGAAATTCTTGACAACCGCAAATTTTCCGTTCAACTCGATACGCTGGCCGCCATTCTAACCAATGACCAGATGGCGATTGATAGCAGCCTCATTACGCGGGAGCAAAAAACCATTACAACCTACCTGCCGGACACAAACCGGATCAAAAAAAAAGAACATCGCTCGCTTTTAAGACAACTGTTCAGCAGCAAGAAAAAGCGGGAACCATTGGATACGCCCAGGATCAAGGTTGAAGAACATTTTAGCGTTCATGTAGATACTTTAGCAGTCGCCCGCCAGAATGATGCATTAATTGAGGTGGAAAAGATCATGCGCGAACTGGAGTCGGAACAGCGCAATCAGAGAAAAAGGCTGGAGCGGCAGGAACTGGAACTGATTCACGCCAACAGCATTTTTATCAACCAGTTGCTTAACATCCTCCATGACGTTGAGAATGAAGAATTACAACGCATGCGGCAAACCAACAACGATGCAGTTTCTGTAATGAATCAGAGCATTTCGCGCACCAACCTGTTATTGCTTTCCTTTTTACTGGCTGCTGCTTTTTTCGTCTACCTGATCTATATAGACGTTACGCGAAGCAATTATTACAAAGTGCAACTCGAAAAAGCAAAAGATAAGGCCGAAGAGCTAAGTCAGATCAAACAGCGGTTCCTGGCAAATATGAGCCATGAGATACGAACCCCCTTACAATCCATTATCGGCTTTGCCGAGCAATTAAAACTAAATGGCAAAAATCAGCGGGAAGCTGCGGATGCCATCCACAGTTCTTCCGAACATCTGTTGCACATTGTCAATGAGGTATTGGATTACAGCAGGATCTCTTCCGGAAATTTCACCCTAGAGAAGGAAAGATTTCAGTTGCTGGCATTGACGAAGGAAGTGGAATCAGCTATGCGTATGCAGGCCGAAGGAAAGAACCTTAGCTTTATCCTTGATTCCGAGCAGGCGTCGGAATACGTGCTAATGGGTGACTCGTTTCGTCTCCGCCAGGTCCTTTATAATCTTCTGGGCAATGCCATTAAATTTACTAAAAGAGGTTTTATCAAGTTGTCGGTAAGAACAGCAGAGGAAGGTGACGACGTCCGCTGTACATTTGAGATAAAGGATACAGGTATCGGAATGTTTCCGGAGGAGCTGGATAAAATTTTCAATCAATTTGAACAGGCGAATACTCACATCGCAAAACATTTCGGTGGCACTGGTCTCGGATTAACCATTGTAAAATCCCTGATCGATGCCCAGAATGGCGTGCTGGAGGTATCGAGCAAAGCAGGGTTCGGGTCGACATTCCGTGTTGAATTAAAATTTGAAAAATGCCTGGCCTTCACCGAAGATGAAAAACGCGACCGCGATGCGCGCGGCAAGGAAAGGGTTTTTGAAGGCAAAGTGATGGTTGTGGATGATGATCCCCTGATCCTCCGCCTTTGCTCACTTATCCTGAGCAAGAACCGTATAGACCATATCACTTTTCAGGATCCGGAACAGTGCCTTGTGTTTCCTGTGGATGAAAAGCTAACGCACGTATTTCTCGATATCCGGATGCCCTCCATCAACGGTGTGGATCTGTGTCACGAGCTTTCAAATAAGTATCCCGGGAAAATCCAGTTTATAGCCCTCACCGCCCACGTATTGAAAGAAGAACGGGAAAATATACTGGCTGAAGGGTTTCATGCAATTCTTTCAAAACCTTTCCACGAAAGTGAACTTCTCGAGGTATTGAGAACTTCCCGGCAAAAATTAAAACTGCTTCCGGCTTCACCCGACCTTACCTCGCTAAGACAGATGACTTCAAACGACGAAAGTTTATTTCAATCTGTACTGACGCAGTTTGTGGAAGAAACAACCGAAGACATAAAAACCCTGCGCGCCGTCGCCACAACCCATGACGCCAAACGCGTTCGCGAAGTGGTTCACCGTTTGTCAGGAAGGTTGTCGCAGTTGGGTATCCTCAATTTGGGAGCTCAGTTACATGAAATCGAGTCAATGATTGTGGTGGGCAAATCCATTCCGGAATTGTCAGCGGATATCACCAGAATCCTGGAGCGTTTAGAAGAACTCATCGCGCAGTTGAGATTAACGGCGATGGAACACTTAAACTAAACTTCCCTTCAGGGGATTTAGGGGCGGGCGGGCGGGCGGGCCTAATCGATTCCATACTTATCCATTTTCAGATAAAGTGTTTTGCGATCAATGTTGAGGATGCGGGCGGCTTTGGATTTATTATACCTCACTTCCTGCAGGGTCTTAAGGATCATCTCACGCTCCTGGACTTCCTGCAAGGCTTTTAGATCATATACACCAGCGGTCTTTTCCCTGGTTTCCATTGCGCGCATATTCTCGATCATCTCCGCAGGCAGCGCATTCACCGCAACCTTATCCTCAGTGGAAAGTAACACGGCGCGTTTAACAACATTCTTCATTTCCCGGAGATTGCCCGGCCAGTCGTAGTTTTCAAATAACTTTAACACCTCGTCATCAAAGGTTTTGACATTGCGCTGCAATTCCTGGTTTGCGGCCTCCCGGAAAAAATTCAGGAACTCGTAAAGGTCCCTTCCCCTCTCCTTGACAGAAGGAACTTTCAGTTTAAATTCGTTTAACCGGTGATACAGGTCCTCGCGGAATTCTCCCTTGCGCACACTTTCTGCAGGATCGTCGTTTGTAGCGGTAAGGATCCGCACATCCACTCTGATCTCTTTATTGCTGCCAATCGGTTGAACCATTCTTTCCTGAATGGCGCGGAGTAATTTCACCTGGACGTCGTAAGAAAGATTGCCCACCTCATCAAGGAAAATAGTACCCTTGTGGGCCGCTTCAAACTGTCCAATTTTATCCGTTACCGCACCCGTAAAGCTCCCCCGGATATGTCCGAATAATTCACTGCCTGCAAGCTCTTTTGATAAGGCTCCGCAATCGACAGCTACAAAAGGACCCTTTGAGCGCGGGCTTAACTGATGGATTGTTCTCGCTACATTTTCCTTGCCTGTACCACTTTCCCCTTCAATAAGTACGGACATATTTGTGGGAGCAACCAACTTGACCATTTCATGTAATTCCCGGGCAACCTGGCTACTTCCCAGCACAATATGATTCGTGTTCGAGGTAACAGGCGCTGCTGCCTTTTCTTTCTTAAGGGCCTGCTGCAAAATCATCAACAGCTCATCGGGGTTAACAGGTTTGGTAATGTATTCATAAGCTCCCGATTTGATGGCTTTCACCGCGGTGCGGATATCAGAAAAACTCGTCATTATCACGACGGGAACAGTTGGCGTTGCCTTCTTGATTTCCAGAAGTATGTCCATACCTGTCGTATCCGGCAACCGGTAATCGAGTAAAATAAAATCGAAAGATTTGGACTGGAAGACTTTTAAGCCGTCTTTACCTTTATGTGATGTGGTTACCTGATAACCTTTCTTGGAAAGAAATCCCTCCAGAATCCTGGAAAATGTCAAATCATCCTCGATCAGTAAAATTGACGCCATATAAGGGCTGAAAATAAAAAGAAAAGCTGAAATTTCTTTCAGCTTTTCTTTTAGTCAGGTTTTACTGTATTGTGAGAACCTTGAATCACTGTTACTTGGGATCATTTGCTTTAGACTGGTCAGTTTGAGTTTCAGTTGACTGATCACTCGGGGTTTCAGTAGACTTTTCGGTCTGGGGCTCAGTTGACTGGTCATTTTGAGATTCAGTGGATTTTTCAGCCTCGCTGTCTGGAGTAGTCTCAGGAGTTGCATTTGGATCAGCCGGTGCAGCCTGATCATTGGGAACAGGTTGTTCCGTTTGCTCGTTCTGATTGTCTTGATTGTTTTCGGTGTTCTGGCCATCTTCTTCCATTCCTTCCATCTTCTGACCGTCTTTACCAAACCTTACGGTTTTAGTTTCTGCACCATTTTTTAATTCTACAATGAAAACTTCTTCTGCCTGTGCGCCGGTGGCGTTGTCGTCAACCTGACGGTTAGCATCAGTTTCAGTGCTGGTAGAATCAGATTCCATGGAAGATTTATCAGAAGCACCTTTAGCCTTAAACGCGCCGCTGATTAACCATCCGCGATATTCCTGAGCTTCTAACGATCTTTTAACTTCGTCGGGTAATTCAGTTGACTGAATCCTTTCGCGATCCTGACCCTGACCTTGCGCATCCTTAGGATATTGCGACTGTGCCTCAGTTCTATATTGGTTGGATGTGGTGTCCTGTGTCTCCTGAGCACTCACCGCCACAATTCCCCCAAACATAAAGCAAAGAGCAAACATTACTTTTTTCATCTTATTTCGGTTTTTAATTGAACATATTTTCATTGCCTTAGCCCAATAATATGCCGCCAAAAAAACACCATACATTTAATTGTAAATCAGATCATTACATCAAAGCGGCCGTGTACCCGCAAACAAAACTGTTGAATCATTCTACAGTGCTGGGAAATTTAATGTACAAGAAGCGTGAGTCGTCAGTCGTGAATCGTGAGGCAGTCAGTGCTGTCCATGGGCCTTTCTCTTTGGTCATGGTCAATACGAATTCAAACTTGAGGATCAGGCGGATCTGGAAGCAACTGCAGATGAACAACCGAATAAACTCTGCAGAAATTGATCTATGAAAAAGTAAAATAATCAGTCGCACCCACCATTCACAACTCACCACTCACAAAAGGATGAAGCGGGAATTTGATCTATGAAAAGCCAAACAATCAGTAGCACGCTTCATTCACGATTCACCACTCACGATTCACGTTTTAATGAAATCTGTTTATCTTAAAGGGCTAAAACACTCCCCATGCAATCAAACACCGCCTTCCGAAACGCGATTGTCGCCGCCATGGGCGGATTTCTATTTGGTTTTGATACGGCAGTGATCTCCGGTGTGGAAAGCAGTATTCAGCTATTGTGGTCGCTCGATAAATTTGCCCATGGTTTTACCGTCGCCTCTGCGCTTTATCGGCACTGTAATCGGATCGCTGGTGGCAGGAAAACCTGCGGAAAAATTCGGGAGAAAAAAAGTCCTTCAGGCGATTGGTTTACTTTATCTGGTGACATCGCTTGGCACCGCCCTTACGAACTCATGGGAGCTTTTTGTCACCTTTCGCCTCCTTGGCGGGATCGGTGTCGGTGCTTCTTCCGTAATCGGACCTATGTACATCTCCGAGATTTCACCTGCAAAAAAACGCGGCAGGCTTGTAGGTCTTTTTCAGTTCAATGTAGTCAGTGGTATACTAATCGCTTTCTTATCCAATTATTTACTCTTTGGTGTAAGCGATGAAGCCTGGCGATGGATGTTAGGCGTGCAGGCATTTCCAGCACTTGTTTTTTTTGTAATGGTATTTTTTGTCCCTGAAAGTCCGCGCTGGCTTGTCAAAAATGAACAGCCCGCCGAAGCGGAAAAGGTGCTGATTTCCATCGGCGAAACGAATCCGCCACAGGCGCTGCGCAATATTCAGGAAAGCCTCTATTCCGCCGCCGGGACGGTGAAGGAAAGTCTTTTCAACGGACAGTACAATAAACCTATCATGTATGTGATCGTCCTTGCAATGTTTAATCAGTTATCCGGCATCAACGCCATCATGTATTATGCGCCGAGGATCTTTGAGATGACCGGTCTGGCCCGAAATACTTCTTTGCTCCAGGCAATTTCCATCGGCGTCACCAACATGGTTTTTACGCTGCTCGCAATTTCTGTTATTGATAAGATTGGCAGAAAAACTTTGCTGATCATCGGTTCGGCCGGAATGGTTGTGGCACTGGGGTTGGTCACCTGGGTGTTTTATACCCGCGACTTTGGTGGCTACGCGGTGATGATCTACCTGGTCGGGTTTATCGCTTTCTTTGCCTTTTCCCAGGGAGCGGTGATATGGGTGTTTATGGCTGAAATCTTCCCCAACAAAGTGCGTGAGCAAGGCCAGACGTTAGGAAGTTTTACCCATTGGATCATGGCCGTAGTTATCTCATGGACATTTCCGATCATTGCTGAATCATCTGAAAACGGAGGGTTCTACTCCTTCCTCCTCTTTACCATCATGATGTTACTGCACGGCATCTTTGCCTGGAAAGTAATTCCGGAAACCAAAGGAAAATCTCTGGAAGGTATTCAGCGGGAAGTGGTGGGAAAACCCCGGACGTAGCCGGGGTTTTTGCCATTAGACCATGTACTCTGTTTAATATCGGTAATACTCCGGTTTGAAAGGCCCGGTTACTTCAACACCGATGTATTTAGCCTGCGAAGGCGAAAGCTGTTCAAGTTCTACGCCGATCTTTTTCAGATGCAGGCGTGCAACTTTTTCGTCCAGATGTTTTGGAAGCATGTACACTTTGTTTTCGTACTTGCCGGTATTAGTCCAAAGTTCCAACTGAGCCAATGTCTGGTTTGTAAATGAGTTTGACATTACAAACGAGGGATGGCCCATAGCGCAGCCGAGGTTCACCAGGCGACCTTCAGCAAGAAGGATCACCTGCCGGCCATTTTTCAATGTATAAAGATCGACCTGGGGTTTTATGGTGTCTCTCGAAGCATTTTTGTTTAACCACGCCACATCGATCTCATTGTCAAAGTGACCAATGTTACAAACGATCGCCTTATCTTTCATGCTCTGAAAGTGGCGGTCAATTATGATACTGTGGTTGCCTGTCGCCGTTACTACTATATCGGCATCTTTCACGGCGTCATCCATTCTTTTTACAGCATAACCATCCATGGCTGCCTGAAGTGCGCAGATCGGATCGATCTCTGTAACAATAACACGTGCTCCTGCTCCGCGAAGTGAGGCCGCAGAACCTTTTCCAACATCACCGTAGCCAGCGACAACAGCCACTTTTCCGGCAATCATTACATCGGTCGCGCGGCGTATAGCATCTACACACGATTCTTTGCAACCGTATTTGTTATCAAATTTTGATTTTGTAACTGAATCGTTGATGTTGATAGCGGGCAGCGGAAGTTTCCCGTTGTGCATTCTTTCAATGAGCCTGTGAACTCCCGTAGTTGTTTCTTCGGAGATTCCGCGAATACCGGGAATAAGTTCAGGATATCGATCCAAAACCATGTTAGTGAGATCTCCTCCGTCATCGAGGATCATGTTCAGGGGTTTGCCATCCTGAAACGCATATAATGTTTGTTCAATACACCAGTCAAATTCTTTTTCGTTCATACCTTTCCAGGCAAACACCGGTATACCGGCGGCAGCAATGGCTGCGGCTGCGTGGTCCTGGGTGGAGAAAATATTGCACGATGACCAGGAGACTTCTGCCCCTAACTCAACCAATGTTTCAATCAGCACGGCAGTTTGGATAGTCATGTGCAAACAACCGGCAATTCTGGCGTCTTTAAGCGGTTTTTGCCTCCCGAATTCTTCACGGGTTGCCATTAAACCAGGCATTTCTGCCTCCGCTAATTTGATTTCTTTTCTTCCCCAGTCAGCCAGGGTAAGGTCTTTAACCTTGAATTTTAACTTTTCGTCAACTGTCATTTTTTTGTGTTTTCAGTATAAAACCCGCCTTTTTCGACAGGAGGGGCAAAAGTACAATAAAGGTTTAAAAAAATGAAGTACCCTCTGCCCCGGGCACAGGAATTTGACACCCTGAAAAACGCATGAACTAATTGTGCGTGGATACCTGTTTTAACGTTTTTGATTCTATCTATGGATAAAATAAAAATTAAGATCGGAGTCGTTTCGGATGTTGTATGTCCCTGGTGTTATATCGGGAAACGCAGATTGGAAAAAGCTATGGCAATGTCTTCCGACCGTTTTGAATTTGATGTGGAATATTTTCCATTTGAATTAAATCCGCATATGCCCGAAGAAGGGGCTGACTACCGCGAGTACCTTTGCAAAAAATTTGGCGGTGAATCGAAGTTCCTGGAATTAACCAGTCATGTGAAGCAAATTGCTGCACGGGAAGGGCTCGAGTTTAATATGGAACTTCAGAAGATTTCACCCAACACCCGAAATGCCCACCGCATTATTATGCTTGCGCGCGAAGATGGCAAACAAATGGAAGTTGTGGAAGCTCTGTTCAGAGCCTACTTTGCTGAAGGCGCTGATCTGTCGAGCGTTGCAAATCTCGTCGCCATCTCCGTTCGGGCCGGATTGGATGCCGAAAAAATTGAACAACTCCTCAACAGCAATACCGGGAAACTGGAAATCGAAATGGCCGAAAAAGAATTGCAGGAACTCGGTATCACCGCAGTACCGCTTTTCATTATCAACGACAAATTCGGTATTTCGGGGGCCCAATCAGTCGAAGCATTTACGAAAGCCTTTGATGAAGTTGCGATGGTAAATGGGGAACGTGAGTCGTCAGACGTGAGTCGTCAGGCTTGAGTGAGCGTCTGCGTTTTTAGGTCTTGGCTCGGATTTTCAACTTGAACCGGTTCGCTTGCGTAATCTAAAGCCGCGTCACGTACAAATCACTAAACGAGTATGACGCACGCCCTACTCACAACTCACAACTCAC
>JBBDXJ010000164.1:22813-28804 GCA_040902445.1 Cyclobacteriaceae bacterium
CGTACAAATCACTAAACGAGTATGACGCACGCCCTACTCACAACTCACAACTCACTACTCACTACTCACTACTCACTACTCACTACTCACCAACTCAATCACTTTCCCAGTTCTTCATGCTTAATGATCGCCGTCCAGATGCTGGTTTTTCCTCCATCCATTCGTGTCCACACGGGTGCGATGATTCCCTTGTGAGCAGAAATGTTGTTGTAATCGCCGAAGAACTGGCTCGCTTCAGGGGTAAAAGATTTTTCGCTGATCAAAATATTTTTGAAGGACACACCTCCATCGGTGGAGTAAGCCACGTAGACATCTGTTTGGTTATCGTCGTAATTTCTGCGGTCATAATACACAACGTAGAGGTAACCGGTCTCCTGATCCACTGTTAGCCAGGGCAGGTATTGATGCTTTCCTTTTGCATCATCATTGATTCGTGTGGGAGATGACCAGTTGTCACCAAAATTATGCGATCTCGTAAACCAGATATCCGTATCGTCTTCCCCATTCCGCTGGTCTGCCCAAACGATGTAAAGACTTCCCCGGTAGGGGCTTTTACTTTTATCGGTCATGAGTACAGGCATACCGTTACAACGGTCATGGCCAGGTATATTCATGTCCCATCCACCCTTTTGTTCTGTGACAAGAATATCGTTGGTGAGCCATAGGCTCCCGCCATTGAAAGAGCGGTCCAGAAATATTTTACCCTGGTTAGACCATGCCACAAAAACTTTTCCATCAAAGCTGACTGCCGGAACAGCGCCTTCGGCTGTGTTATCATCGTCTTTACAATTGCCTGGAACCTGCGAGATCACTACCGGATCGCCCCATTTTTTTCCATTCTTCGACATACTGAACAGAATATTGGAATTACAACCTGGGTCCGGATCGCCGTATTTATCAAACTGAGTCCAGCTAACATACAGGTTACCACGCGTGTCAGCGGTAGCCCACTCCTTATCCTGATCCTTCGGATGATTCAAACCAACTGATTCTCCCGGCGACCAGGTCTCTCCCCCATCCTCTGACTTTTGAACAACAATGCGGTCGGGTTTCTCCGTCTCATACCCTCCTTTTCCACCCGTAGGATCGGATAAATGAAAGTAATAAAAAATTCCTTTTTCATCGGCAATGATCGCCGGGTCCCCATATACGCCCAAAGGAGAAGAGAGTTTTCCTTTGGTCCATGTCTTTCCCCCATCTTTGGTGTAATAAACGTTGTCAAGAACAGACCCTGCAACGATGTTATTCGGATACCGTGGATTAATAGCTATAGCAGGTTCACATACAAATAGGCGGCCTTCAGTCTGCTCATCCAACATAATATTTTTAACCTGACTCACCCCGGAATTAGCGCAGGCAATCAGTAAACCAAAAATCAACATACCCTTCAGATGCATAACATTATATTAACCTGACAAACATAACGAAAAACCCCGTTGAAACGGTTGTCCTGAGAAAACGATAAGTTTCACCTATACCTTTTGAAAATGACATCACGCAGGCGCAAGGCTCGCAAAGCTTTTTTTTGACCTCGGCACCATTATGTTGTTACTTTTTCAAATTTTCCTTCCCGGCATTTTTCCTCAGCATGCGCAGACGGGGGCATGAGCCCGCCCGACCGAACTTCGTAAAAGGTATTCAAAGCATATATCAATTCCAGTTCGGTTAAAAGTACTCGAAGGTCGTTCGGGCGGGCCTATCTTCGGCCCGGCATTGGCATGTGCGGATAGGGTCCAGAAAGCCATTGTCGATCTACCAAAAAATCGCCGGGTAGCGGGAACGTTAATGTTTGGTCGAAAATGACATCGTCATGATGCAAATGGTGTCGAGAAGGTCGGTTGAAATTTCCAGTTACCGAACATAAGTTTTCAACCATCCGCTCATTCAACCAATGAAACAAAATAAAATAGCGGCCTTTGCGTCATCATAGTGTGGAATAAAACCACACACTGCCGGTCGTGCAACCGCTTTTGAAAAAATCATAAAATGCAATTCGTCGATAAAAACGGCTACTTATCTGCTATAGCGACGCTTCGTCCCTGCGGCATTAACCCCAGGTTAAGATGACGCACTATTTGTTATCTCCAGGATGAATTAAAATCCAAAACACAAATTTTATGATCAGAAAATTCATCCTAGGTTTATCCGTCGTCGGAATCCTTTGGGGCTGCAATAACAAAGAAAGAGAAGTTGCACTCCAATCAGAAATCGATTCCTTGAGAACAGAGCTACAGGAAAGTCAGCAAACTGCTGAAGCCATGCAGGAAGTGGGTGTTATGATTGACTCCATTGATGCCAGCCGCCAGTTATTGCGCACTGATATGGTGGAAGGCGCGTCCTATCAGGATTACAAAAATCGCCTGGCCAGTATCCGCGAATATGTACAGGAAAGTCAGGAGAAAATCGCTGAGCTGGAAAAAAATTCACAAAAAACCCGCGGCCATTCAGCAACTATCCGGCGTTTAAAAGCTGATCTTGAGAAGACCACCCAGCAATTGACTTTCCTTGAAGAGGAAGTTAAAAATGCGCGGGCGGAGAATCAAACTCTTGTAAGAACAGTTTCTTCACGCGACTCTGTGATCAGCATCAATGAACAGACCCTGAGGGAAAGGGAGGAGAACCTTGCCAACATGGAATCACAGATGCAGGAGTTGAACGTTGAAAGCAAAAACTTTCAGGCCGAGTCTTACTTCAATCAGGCTAAAGCATTGGAAGAAGCTGCAAAGCGCACACAATTCGCTCCTCGCAAGAAAAAGAAAGCCCAGCAGGAAGCACTCGAACTGTATAAGAAAGCTCTGGAATTAGGAAAAGATGAAGCGCAGGCAAAGGTTCAGGAACTGGAAAAAGATCTCGGATAATGTCACTTAGCGTATAGATGTCGAAAAGCACAGAGGACCTCTCTGTGCTTTTTTTATGATCGCCATTTCTGTTCCACCGCAGATCATTTACTCCATGTGATTTTTTCCTTATTGAGAAATGCCATAATCCCTCTTCGGCAATCCTCGCTTCCCCTGGCCTTGGCGTTCATTTCAGATGCAAAGGTTAAAGCCTCTTCAATAGGCAGGGACTGAACCTTGCCGATCATTTGTTTGATAACACCCATGGCATAAGCCGAATTATTTTCAATCAGCTGCGAAGCAAATTCTTTCACTTCCCGGCCAAGGACGGCTCTCTCTTTTACATAGTGAATAAGTCCCATCCCGAGAGCTTCTTCTGCCGAGATGACTGAACCGCCCAGCAATAGTTGTTTGGCTTTGCTTTCGCCGATCTTCCGCAGGAGGAAAACCATTACGATGGCGGGAACAAATCCGATCTTGACTTCCGTATAACCAAAATTTGCTTCATGGGCGGCAAAAGTAATGTCACAGACCGTAGCCAGTCCGCATCCACCTGCGAGCGCGTGTGAATGTACCTGTGAGATCACCACCTTTTTTAGTTGATATATTTGGAGAAATAATTCCTTGAGATGATCTGAATCGGCGAGGTTTTGTTCGAATGAATTCGTCTGCAGTTCCTGCAAATAGCCAAGATCAGCGCCGGCACAGAAGGCTTCTCCATTAGCCTTCAGTATAACAATTTTGACGGCCTCATCATCCTCGGCAGCCTTGAATGCCACGCGCAATTCAGAAACGAGGTCATAACACAACGCGTTGCTTTTTTCCGGTCTGTTGAGTGTAATGTATGCGAGGCGGTCATGCACCGCATATTGTATATACTTCATGTATCCTGGTTTTCAAGTTTTGATATAAAAGCACCCTGATGCAAAACCGAGTGCACATCCAATTTATGCAACTCCGCCTCCTCTAAAAAACGGGTGGCAAATAAAAAAGAATTACTGCTGTCCAGGACTATCGTTTGAAATGTAACTTTTCCTGTGATAAGTTGAACATCGGGCAGAGAATTATTTCCGATGATAACCCAGTCGACCGCCATAGCACCGGGTACTTCAAAACTGCGATCCGTAATTTGAAGAATCTTCTTGCCGTTCCATACAATCAGCCTGCCACCCTTTAAAGCGCGGGCATTGAATCCCTCTGAACTCACTTCACCGACACCAGATACAAGTCTGTTTGGACTGACATGATAACGGATCTTCTGCAGATCGTGTAAAAAAACAGAGTCTGTAAGAAAAAATGCATGGCCATGGTCAATTAAATCCAATGCACTGTGACCCGGAACCTTGTAAACGGTGATCTTTTGAATATTTACCTGCTTAAAATAATTGAACCACTGAAAGGAAACGAATGACATGACAACCACAAAAGCCAATACCATATAAACAAATTTCCTGTACTCGAGGAGTGCAATCACGGCCAGAATAAATATCATCAGCAATCCGCATTGCAAGGTATTGATATAAATATTTTCTATCACGCTGAAAGGAAATTCCTCCAGCGTAAAGACTATAGAATTTAGAAAAACGATGGTCATTTCAAGGAAAAATCCCACGGCAGTGGCTGCAAGGGAAACAAAACTCACGCCCAGCAAAATCAAACCCGCGATGAGTACCACAGAGGATAATGGCACAACCAATAAATTGGACAACAAAAAATAGTTAGGAAATTGATGAAAATACAACAATCCCAATGGAAACGTTGCGATCTGTGCGGCTATCGATATTACCGAAATTTTCCAGACCTCGGTTGTGATCCGGTGCTGCGGCTCCCAAAGTGCCAGGATCCTGGGATAGAGATAAACAATGCCTAATACCGCCAGGTAGGACAATTGAAAGCCAACGGAACGAACTAGAAAGGGATCAAACAATAAGAGACAAAAGGCGGAAACGGCGAGCGTATTGTATATGTTAGTACTTCGCGCCCAGGGTTTGGCAAGAGCCAAAAATGAAAACATTGTTACCGCGCGCAAAACCGAAGGAGAAAGACCCGTTACAAAAGCATACAACCACAGGATCATCAAACCAATTATGGGCCCATACCATCGGCCAGCCGGAAGTTTGTTTAACGGGCGCAAGATCCAAAGCAGGATAAAATAAAGAATACTGATATGTAAACCGGAAACTGCCAGGATATGCATGGAGCCTGTAGCCGCATATGCACTCAGCAACTCATTGTCCAGCCCGTCCGTTACTCCAAGCACAAGGGCTGAAGCGATAGCCTGCTCGCGATCCCCACTTACAAATCTATTGAGTGCTGTCTCCGCCCACCGCCTTCCGTTGAAAGCCAATGCCATTATCCCTGATGGTGGCGCGTAACCAATTTTCACAACATCATCTCCGTCCAAAAAATGCTGATGGTAGATATTCTTCAAGGCCAGAAACTCACGGTAATCAAATTCACCTGGATTTCCGGGAGGCTCTGCAGCATGTGGACGGCCTTTAATCAACAACACATCGCCGTAGCGAAAAGGATCGGAAAAATCCTCTTTCGAAAAATACAAGATGATGTCACCCTTTTTTGACTTCCAGACATTCGAGCGAATCTGAACAACGCTGGCTTCTACTTTCCAGGTACGGGACTTCTCTTCGGCAAACCTCGTGACAACAGCTTTGTAATAAGAAATCTCCTCGTTGCAATTGACCAGGTGATCGGGATCCCGTGATTCCGTTTTGCGGACCAGGTGAATGTACCCCAATAGAAAAACCAGTGGCAGGGCAATCCAACCCGGATTCCATGACTGCCGTATTCGCCGCCGAAAGAATACTGACAGAAAGTAAACCAGACTCCCGAACATCACCAGGAAGATGAACAAATTTTCGGGAATCAAATCAGGTGCATAAAGGCCGAGGAGTATCCCGCCGATAAAGAATAGAACAGTGCGGACAAAAGTATAGGGTATCCACCGGATCATGAAGGTAATTTAAGAAAAAAGCCCCTAAATCCCCTGAAGGGGACTTTGTGAACCCCTAAATCCCTTGAAGGGGACTTTTTTTTTTGTTACGCAACGTGCATTGAGAAAGGAAATACAAGAGCAGCACGGTCCACTGTCGAGTAGCCAAGAGGAGTTTCACCCCGAGGCGCTCACAGAACCGTA
>JBBDXJ010000165.1:0-4272 GCA_040902445.1 Cyclobacteriaceae bacterium
ACAGTCTCTCCAAACAGTCGGCGCTCCAGCGCTGCACCCCCGCAGCCCGAATCGTTTGAAATAACAATGGCAAAGCGTTCATCTTCAGCACCCGCCCATAGCGCGGCTTTTCCGATGCGCGAATGTCCCATCACTGCCACACGCTTCACATCGACATCAGTATCGGTTTCAAGGTAATCCATTGCCCTGCTCAAACCCCACGACCATGCCGCGATCGTTCCCCATTCATCAGGAGCTGGCTGCGTTTGACCCGCCTTGTAAAACAACGGATGTACACCGTTCTTGAATCCGTCATCGAAATCCGGATCGACATCTCCATAATAAACAGTGGCTAACGCGAATCCGCGGTCAAGTATTTTTTCAACAGGCCACCGGTTCGATCTTACGCCACGGGAAGCTTCCGTTGGTTTGTTGTCGACGGTCTCCATCTCTTTGCTGTTTCTCATCCACTGGTCCGACAGTGTAATTCCGGGATCCTTGTGAATGGTGTGGTTGCCAAAAAAATTCAATCCTAAAAAAACGGGAGGCTTTTGCTGATTGTTCGGAAGGTACATTAGGATATCCATCCTCGGTCCATCCTGCCTACCTGAAAAATGGACTCTTACTTCCTTGCGCGTGGCTTTGCCGCCCAATGCATTGCGATCTACCGATCTTACTTCAAATCGCATTGCGTCGGGTTTGCCGGGCGACTTTCCGTATACGTGCTCGCGAAATAATTCAAGGATCTCTTTTCTTCTTTGTGATGTCCAGGCCTTTGCGTTTGTAACCTTTTTTCCATTGGAGAAGACTAATGGGTCCGGAAGCGTATAGGCCGGAACTTTGGATTCATCATAATTTGCTTCCTGTGAATAGGCAGGAACGAGGAAAGAAAAAATTATCGAAGCGGTGACGGTGATTCTTAGTAGATTTAGCATGAGAAAATATAGTTATAATTAATAATGATTTAGATCGTCTTCAGCAAAAACACATACATGAAAAAAGTAAAATACCTGCTTATCTTTTGTTTGGCTGTCCTGCTTTCTTGCCAGGATGGACCTAAATCTACTGAAACCAGATCTAAAATAATACATGAATTAAATGAGCGGGAAATCCGCGCTGGTGATAAGATTATTGCACTTGTCGGAGCCACGCTGATTGACGGCAGGGGCGGGGCGCCCGTGGAAAACGCGAGTGTGGTCATCAAAAACAATATCATTGAATATGTTGGACGGTCTGGTGATGATGAAATACCGTCGGAAGCGGAGGTCATCGATGTTAAAGGCCTTACCATCCTTCCGGGATTGATCGACGCCCACTATCACAACGGCTATAGTCAGGTGATGCCGCCGTTATTCTTAAGCAGGGGAATAACCTCTGTGCGCGATCCGGGTGCCTGGATGGATTTTTATGATTCAACGCGTATGTCAGGCAAACCTATCCCGAGATTGTTCCTTACGGGACCGCATATTGACATGTATCCGCCCGCTTATCCCGACAACTCTTATCTCGTAAAAGATCCGGAAGAAGGACGTTTAGCCGTAGAGTTATTTGCCAGCCAGGGTGCGACGGCGGTGAAAGTTTATTTCCGTCTGCCGATCACCATCATCAGGGAGATATGTAAAACCGCTCATGAACACGGCATTCCGGTAACCGCGCATCTCGAGATCACAAATGCCAGGGATGCCATCAATGCAGGCCTGGATGGCATCGAACACATTACCTCCTTCGCCACCTGCCTGCTTCCGGCGCGAGAGGTCGAGAAATACAAACAGCTCGTAATTAATGACAATAGTGCAAGATGGAGGGGTAGGTATGACGCATGGAACTTGATTGATATGGAAAATAACTCAGCCGTCGATTCACTGATTCAATTTTTAGCTGATAAAAAAACCTTTGTTTGTCCGACACTTGCTGTATTTGAAAAACAATCAGACAAGGGTGATAGTATCGAGGTAAGCGGATTCAGCAACATGGTGAAATTCGTAGGCATGGCAAATAAAGGAGGAGCGCAGATCGTGGTCGGATCCCACACCTGGGTACCCTATGCCGAGCGCGGGTATGCCTATTTCCGTGAAATGGAGTTGTTGCAGGATGCAGGATTAAGCACCATGGAGATCATTCTGTCGGCTACTTATGAAAATGCGCGCTTCCTGCGCATAGACGAACGGTTAGGAAGTATTGAAAAAGGAAAACTTGCCGATCTTATTCTGGTTGAGGGTGATCCCCTTACAGATATCAAGATAATGCGAAACGTTAAAAGAGTAATGCTGAACGGAGCCTGGATTGGCGATTAGTTGCTTGAGTAGTTTATCAAAAAAAAAATGTTTTGTGTCTTAGTGTCTTAGTGCCGCGCCCGCTGAAGTCCTGCCCGCTGAAGTGTCTCCCGCAGGCGGGCTTCACGTAGGCCGGGCTAAAAAAGCGATATGGAATATACCCTTCTCAAGCTATTGCACGTTGTCGCCGTAGTAATATTTCTCGGAAATATCTTTACCGGATTATTCTGGATGCACATTGCCGTAAAAAGCAGGGACGTCCGGATAATTTCTCATACAATTAAAGGCGTGATCAAAAGTGATCGCCTTTTTACTTTACCGTGCGTGATATTGATCACTACTTTTGGTTTTTGGGCCGCCATCCAGGGACGCATACCAATTCTCGGTACCGGCTGGATACTGTGGTCACTTATTTTATTTTCGATTTCAGGAATAGCTTTCGCAGTAAAGGTTGCGCCCTTGCAAAAGAAGTTAGACCAGCTGACCTTTGACAAAGAGAATTCAAGTGACCTTGACTGGGAAGCTTTTAATAATGTTTATGTGAAATGGGAAATATGGGGAGCAATTGCTTTGATAACTCCGATAGCCGCTCTGGTTATGATGACTTTAAAATTACCTCTTTAAACGAACTACGAACTCGTGTTTTAATGAAAAACTTGCATTACATTTTTCTCGTCGCGTTTATAATTCTTTCCTGCCATACGCCGGACGGTTCCCGCAATCCAAACCGGAAGACAACTATTAGTGAAAATAACCATTTGGAAATTCCGGCTGGAAATAAAATAATTGCCATTGTCGGCGCAAGCCTGATTGATGGCCGTGGCGGTGAGCCGCTGTCAAACGCTTGTATCGTTGTCAGGAATGACAGGATCGAAGCAGTGGGACCAAAGGACGATATTGACATACCTGAGGAAGCGGAAGTTATAGATGTCCAGGGTTTAACCGTCCTGCCGGGATTGATCGATGCGCATTATCACAATGAGGACAGCGATACCCTGGCTTCCTTGTACCTGCGCAATGGCGTGACCTCTGTAAGGGATCCCGGCGAATGGATTGAATCTTACCAGGCCATCCGCGCAGCGGGGAAACCAATACCACGACTTTTTCTCGCAGGGCCGCACATCGATACCTATCCTCCTGCCTATCCTGAGGATTCATACATCGTTAAAGACGCGGAAGAAGCCACGCTGGCAGTGGACCGTTTTGCGCGACAGGGTGCCACGGTAATTAAAGTCTATTATGGCTTGTCGATTCAAATGATACAGGAGATTTGTAAAACGGCGCACGCATATGGCCTGCCCGTCACAGCGCACCTTGAAGTGACCAATGCCATCGACGCGATCAACGCAGGGCTTGATGGCATCGAGCATATAACGACATTCGGTTCTGTTCTGCTGCCCATGCGCGAAGCCGAAAAATACAAGCAAAAGGTAATGGCCGATAATAACGCGAGAAGACGGGGCAGGTACGAAGTGTGGTCAACCTTTGATTTTGAAAATAATCCGGTGGCCGATTCTTTGATTGGTTTTCTTTCGAAGAAGCAGACTTTTATCAGCCCCACGCTGGCGGTTTTTGAAAGACGCGCCGACAGGGGAGACACCACTGAAGTAAATGGTTTTGCGGGCATGATGAAA
This sequence comes from Cyclobacteriaceae bacterium, assembly GCA_040902445.1. Classification (GTDB taxonomy): domain Bacteria; phylum Bacteroidota; class Bacteroidia; order Cytophagales; family Cyclobacteriaceae; genus Chryseosolibacter. The sequence continues at coordinate 3,887 of JBBDXJ010000165.1, forward strand.
TTTGTGGGTAAAGCAAATCAGGGCGACGTCCGGTTTGTAGTAGGATCCCATTCCTTTGTTCCCTACGCGGACCTGGGTTTTGCCTATCACCGTGAAATCGAATTGCTTCGCGAAGCCGGCCTTACCAGCATGGAAGTGATCATCGCCGCCACGATGAATAACGCGCGGTTCTTTCGGATAGACGAAAGGTTGGGAAGTATTGAACCCGGAAAAATTGCCGATCTTGTTTTTGTTGAGGGCGACCCTTTGAAGGATATTAAGGTTATGCGGAATGTGAAAAGGGTCATGTTAAATGGCGTGTGGGTGAGAGAATAGAAGGTTGAAAGGTCTGAAAGGTTGAAAGGTTGAGTCCACTCCGAAAACCCGAAAAAATATATAAATAATTG
>JBBDXJ010000166.1:0-4175 GCA_040902445.1 Cyclobacteriaceae bacterium
ATGGGTACTCGGATGCCACCTTCATAAACGGAACCTTTACCTGCCCTGAGGGGTAGATTGTGTGTGTGCGCTTTACCACCTCTGAGAGGTGTGAGACTTAAGCCCCCGTTGTCGGTCATAAATATGACAATGGTATTCTCCTCAATGTTTTTCGATTTCAGAAAATCCATCAGGTCTCCCAGGCTTTTATCCATTCCTTCGATCATGCTCGCGTACCTGGCTTCCTTTTCATCCAAACCTGCATCGAGATATTTCTTATAAAAGCGTGCATCATCCTGCAAGGGCGTATGAACAGCGTAATGTGCCATGTTGAGAAAGAAAGACTGCTTGTTGCGGATCGGAGCCTCTAAAGATTTTATCGCTTCAAGGGTCAAAGCCTCTGTCAGAAATGTTTCGGAACCATAGTATTCACTTAGATTTTGTACCGCATGAAAAGTAGTTTTTCCAGCGAGGTTTCCGTAATTGTCTTCACCCTTGAAGGATTGCGGATGCCCAATGGCATTGCCGGCAACATTCACAATAAATCCCAGGTTGTGGGGATTGGAAGCCGGCGTGCCCATAGGCCCCCAGTGGGCTTTACCAACGTGGATGGTGAAGTATCCATTGTCCCGGAGAAGCTGAGGCAACGGCGTTGCAAAGACGGTGTTCGAGACATTTTTCTCAGTGCTTAACCCGTTGTAATTCCACTCGGCTCTCCCGAAAAAATCGTCCTCCATATCAGTAGGTGTATTCTTTTGAATATTCGTCCAATTAGTAATTCCGTGGTGGGCTGCGCTCATGCCGGTCATAAAACTTACACGGGTTGGTGTGCAAACGGGTGTAGCATATGCGTTGGTGAACTTCATTCCTTCCCGCGCCAGCCGTTCCATGTTGGGAGTATGATAACGCTTGTTTAATTCTGTTTTTTCTTTCCAGAAAGGAAGGGAGGTATCCTGCCATCCCATATCATCGACCAGAAATACAATGATGTTGGGAGATTCTTGTGCATTGAGGAAAATTGGAAGCAAAAAACAAAACACGAATAGCCGGGTGATTTTCATGAATATGGGTGACAAGTATTATTCAATTTAACACTTATGTAACTATTTTCAACCAATGAGTCAGCGCGCTTTGCTTGGCACACGGAAGCAAAATCAGCCCCTGCGTCAAACTGTTATCGATTCCATATTTAGTGTCTTCCAGATCACATCATACACATCCGTAGCCCGGAATTCTTTTTGATCTGCACCATCCGTGATCAAAACGGGATGAAATTCTTTGGCTGTTCCGATCCTGCCGTGGGATCCCTTTACAAGTGAAGCCTCGAGAGGTATTACATCCATCACGTAGCGCAACGCCGCTTTCTTTCGCAATAACTTGTATGCCGCCAGCAATTTGGATGACATAAACATTTCCACCGGATCATAGCCCGGCTTCTTGTGAATATCAACCGTGCGCGCATAGTCAGGAGCTTTTGAATCATCAAGCCAGAAATAATACGTGAACCAGCTCTGATCATTTGCCATCACCACAAGATCGCCGGCGCGTTCGTGGTCAATTCCATAACGACCCTGCTCGCTGCGGTCTAAGGCCAGTTCCACACCATCAACTTTTTCCAGTATACTCTTCACTTTTCGGGTTACAGACTGATCGTTGATGTAAATGTGCGCTACCTGGTGGTCCGCCACGGCAAATGCACGTGACGCTCCTGCATCAAGTAATTCAAGCCCGCGTTCAACACGCACCTGCAATAAACCCTGCTCGCGCAAAATCCTGTTGAGCGCGACTGGATTTTTTACATTAGTAATACCGTACTCCGATAAAAGAATGATACGGGCATGTTTTTTCGCATAGTAGCTGACGAGCTGTTCAACCACTCCATCGATTTCCTTCAGTTCATTTTTAATGCGCGAGAAATCCTGTCCGTATTTCTGGAGGCAATAATCCAGGTGCGGTAAATAGACCAGCGTTAAGGTCGCATCATACTTTCGATCCGTGAAGATGGAAGCATCCGCTATCCATTGCGTGGATTTAATGTTGGCACCCGGACCCCAGAACTGAAACAACGGAAATTGTCCGAGTTCGCGTTGGAGCTCGTCCCGTAGCTCCGGAGGGGAAGAATAACAGTCCGGCATTTTGCGTCCGTCAGCCAGATAGTTGGGTCTTGGTGTCACCGCATAGTCCGCTGACGAATACATGTTGTACCACCAGAACATATTCGAAAAAGTAAAGCGCGGATCCTGCTTCTTCGCCCGCTCCCAGATCTTTTCTGATAACACCAGTTTATTGGACTGTTTCCAGAATTTAACTTCACAATCCATGCGGTCATACCATCCGTTACCAACGATCCCGTGTTCAGAGGGCAGCTTTCCTGTAACGTATGTTGACTGCGCAGAAGTAGTAACGGCCGGTAACATGGGGGTGATAGTTGACAGAGATCGACCCTCCAGGTATTTTTTCAGGAACGGTGTATGTTCTCCGATAAGAGAGGAAGAAAGACCAACAATATCAATTACTACAGTTTTGTTCATTCGAGGATGTTGTTTTTGGCCACTAAGAAACTAAGAAATGCAATTTTTCTTTTGATCATCGCGGGTGTACCAGAAGGATTCATTTTTCCTGGTGGCCAGCACCGGTATTTTGGCTTATAGGAAACACGCAGCAATTGCACCATAAAAAGAATTCGTGTCTTTGTGCCCGCCCGAACGTTCCGTTTCGGTACGGGCGGGTCTTAGTGGCTATAAATTTTCGGAGTTAATTTTTTTTCGCCAGCACCTGCTCCACCCACTTGATCTCTCGGACAATGGATTCTCTTATCGGAAGCCTGAGCTGATCCGGCAAGACTTCCCATGTATAGGTTTCCACTTCCATAAATTTCGAGAAGGGTTTTTGTTTCTGGATGGCGAGGACCTTTTCAATGTCTATCTGTGTGGATTGCAGTGCCCCGTAATCTTCTATGAATAAAGGCACATGAAAGTGGGAGCGCCATTCACGAGTCAGGGAATTGTTGGCATCCTGAAGCGCCTCGGGAAGGTCGGGATATCGCTTGAAACTTTTATCTTCCAGTCTTGCCACCACCTGGTGCAGATATGTCGACTCATTAAATTGTTTGAACGCTTCGATAACTTTTCCGCGATCAGCCGGGTTGGGTGCCATGTCGGCTTTCAACGCTGCGCTGATCTGAATCCTTCCCACTTTGATACCCTGCAATTCAAGTTCCCTTATAACGGCTGAGTGATCTTCAAAGCCAACGGCAAAATGACATATGTCATAACAGATCTGAACGTGATCTTTGATCGCGGCAATAGCGGTTTTCTCATCATACCCGGAATACTTTTTCAGGTATTCAATTCCCTGAGGAACTAACTGATGCAGATACCAGGAAATAAATTCGGGTCCGTTGCCGATCAATCCATCGGGTTCGGGTTCAATATCAAGATGCATCGCCTGACCTGTAGCTTTCCTGATACGGATGAGATCTTCAACAACTTTCAGCACATTTTCCGTGGCCGTGTCAAATATCTGGAGTCGTTCTTTTTTTATGGAAGGATGCCAGTGTTTGTATGAAAGCGGCGAAGTGGAGACGCCACCATCCATTCCTTTAGGAAGCAACGCCGACAGGATATAAAACAATTGAATAGTGTACAACACCCGGTCCTGAGTGGTCCAGTCAGGTGCGTGTACCTGATCCTTGACTTTCGTGTGATGAAAACCTCCGTATGGAAAACCGTTCAAAACAAAAACATAACACTGGTATTTTTCAAGCCATGCCTTAAAGTCCTCAAGTGTTTCTTTCTTGCCAAGTTCCATGCTTGCCAGGTGCGAGAGGCGCAGGCCGATTCCGAATGGGCGGTCCGGAGAAAGTTGTTTTTTGACCAAAGGAATATTTTCCTTCAGCGCGGCAAAGTGATCATTCCAGCTTTCACCTGCATGGATGTTCGTGCAGTAGGTTAAATGTCCGAAAGATGTTTGCATGGCAGAATGCGTTAAGCTTTAGCAAGGTTGTATTCTTTTATCCACTCACTCGCCCTCCGGACCAAAGCAGGATCGATCTCATGCACTTCTTCCCCCACGCCGATGTCGTTCAAGAGCATGATAGTAAGCCGGCCACCGAGGTGTTCGCGAAATTCATTGAGGCCTTCAAGCAGCGGACTTTTTGCGTCAGTCACTTCCAGTAAGGGATCCGTTAACAGGAA
>JBBDXJ010000167.1:0-27847 GCA_040902445.1 Cyclobacteriaceae bacterium
TTTTAGTCAGTGGTCAGTTGTGAGGGGTGAGTTTTTTGCTTCGTATGCTTTCGATCGTGATACTCCTCCCTTGCGCAATGGGGGATCCCCCCGAACCGATACGGTTCGGGCGGGCTTCGTTTGCTTACACTAAGCGTGCGAAAGCTGCCAATGACAGATTATCTTTTTTAATTGATCTGCAGACATCAAGCCACTTGTCATTTCTAAAAGGTATGGGCAAAACCGATGCTTGTCTCTCCCTAGGAGTCCCATGGACAGGATGACGGCTTCGAAGAGAGAGACCTACTCATCTGAATTCAGACACCGTTACATCCGAAGCAGTCGGGAAAATCCTCAGATAAGACAACCGGTAAGTAATAGTTGTTCGCTTTTCAATTTTACTGTATTCGGCCTCCAGTAGCCCCTCGGATTCAAGCATCGAAAAAGATAGCTCTTCTCCATCAGGTTCTATGTGCGTATAGATATACCCCGCGCCATCGGCCATGATATCGAGTTCACCCATGATCGGGAAATGGTTTGCCTTTTTGTAACTCAGCGAAACCTCAATAAAATCGCGGTTGGAAGAAGGCCAGTCTTTCATGATCGCAACTTTTGCGTAGTTATCCTGGCGTCCGACGATCCTGATCCGCTCGGATTTTGACAGGAATTTTTTGTTGCGCTTTGTAATAACACAGGATACGGAATAAATACCTTCGATGGAATAGCCGAAGGATTTTCCGAAATATCGCTTCATCACATTTTCAAGATCCACTTCTTCGTAGATGGTCTTTTTCTGTTTGCCTTTGAATTGGGCTGACACATCAGACGAAGCAAACGAGAGCGCGGCAATTAATATAACAGTCCGGATCATAGGTTTGTGGTTAAAAATGAATATCCTCATACTGCCCGCTTCTGCTGGTCCTGCACGACAACTTTCCTTTCAGGGCTTCGGGCTTAAACAGTGATTTTCCCAACAACATTCTCACACATTCCTGAATTCCTTCCGTGATAGAGGGATGGGGATGAACACATTCCGCAAGCTCTTCAATGCCCTTAGCCATCGAGATCAGCAGCGCCACTGCCTGCATTGCACTCGAAGCGTGGTGGCCGATGATCTTCAGTCCCAGGATCTTCATGCCTTCATCGTTGGCGACCAAAAGTTTGATAAATCCCTGTGTATTGCGTTTGGCAATCGCGCGGGGAATACAACTGTAGTCCAGCGTGACAACGCGGTAATCAATTCCTTTGTCCCTGGCGCTCACTTCATTCAACCCCACACCGGCGACTTCGGGATTCAGAAACATGATAGTGCTGATGTTTTCATACACCAATTTCCGCGCCGGATTTCCGAAAATCTTTTCAACAGCATGGCGCCCCTCGAGTTCCCCTACGTTCACCAGCGAAATATCCGCCGTGATATCGCCTACCGCGTAAATGTTCTCGACATTTGTCTGCGTTTCGTTGTCTTTGATACCGCGCATGGTAAAATCTATGGGCAAACTATCATCCCATAGCCCTTCATAATTTGGTGTGCGTCCCACTGCCACAAGGGCCTTCTCTACGTTGAATTTGGCTTTTGTTCCATCATTGTACTCCAACTCATATTCTACCCGGCCATTGCGGATCTCCATATGAATCAATTTCGAATTGCGGTGAATAAGGATCCCGTTGTTCTCCATGTTGCGCTCAATCACCTTCACCACATCTTCGTCTTCGAAAGGCAGGATCCTGTCGCCTTTGTCAATGAGGTTGACCTTTGTTTTTCCGAATGCGGAAAAGATCGTGGCGAACTCACAACCGATCACCCCGGCACCGACGATCACCATACTTTCCGGAAAATCATCCATGCTTTCAATTCCATCGCTGGTCATCACGATCTTTTCATCAATAGGCAGCTCGGCCAGATAACGCGGACGGCTTCCGGTGGCCAGAACGACATAATCCGCCCACACAGTTTCTTTTCCATTTTCAGTATCAATCTCGATTTCGTTTTGGCTTAGCAGGTGTGCTGTGCCTTTTTTAAAGGTAAGCAAATGAGCATGACGCGAATCCTGCATCTGAAGCATGTGGCCCTCGAGCATGCCTTTACGTTCCTGAATTGCATCGAGGACTTCCTGTTGTATTTCGCGATAATTGACATCCGGAATGTCGATATTGAATTTTTTCAGGTTCTTTCTGAACGACGCCACTTCCCTGGACAATTCCCACCACGTTTTGGAAGAGAGGGCTCCGTTGGTAACACCTGCGCCGCCAACCTTATCTTTTTCAATCAGCAAGGTTCTTTTCTTAAAGTCGAGTGCACGCATCGCCGCAGCATAGCCTGAAGGGCCCGCGCCAATGACTACCAGATCGTATTTTTCCATAAAAACGCTAAGAAAATAGGGGTTCTAGTTACTATTTACGATTTTTTTGAACCTAATTCAATAGGTCAAATGGTATTTTATGGCGCTCAATAGATTAGCTGCGAGCTTTGAGCTTTGAGACACCACGCCGTTAAACCCGAACACAATAGCTATTCTTAAGCTGTGCTTCACTAGCTTTGAGACTGAGGAGCTTTGGACCAGAGCCAAACTCGCAGCTAGCAGCTCATGGCTCGGAGCTATTTCACCCAATGGAAGAAATATTAGAATTCGATAAAGAATTATTTCTTGATCTCAATAGCTATCACAACGAATGGCTTGATCAGCTGATGATGTTTTTTAGCAGCACTCCTGCCTGGATCCCGCTTTATTTAATTCTTCTGTATGCTATCATCAGGATTTACAAGAAGAACACCTGGGTCGTTTTGTTCGCCGCCACGATTACCATCCTGCTTGCCGATCAGATCACGAGTTCGTTCATGAAACCTTTTTTTGAAAGGCTGAGGCCTTCGCATGAACCAGAGCTCGCAGGCGTGGTAAATATTGTCGATCAATACAGGGGCGGAAAATATGGATTCGCTTCCAGCCATGCAGGCAATACTTTTGGCGTGGCCACTCTCATGTGGATCTTTCTAAAAGATTACCGGCCATGGATCGGCATCCTGTTTTTTTGGGCCCTGTTCGTGGGATATACAAGGATCTATCTCGGTGTGCATTATCCCGGAGACATCCTGGTCGGACAACTCATAGGCTTTTTATCAGCCCTCGCGGCTTACTTCCTTTCCATGCTTATAAAAAAATTTATCGACAGGCAAAGGGCCCTACGATCGGGCAGTCAGTAATCTTTTGATGTATTTTCCCACTATGTCAAATTCGAGATTTACCGTATCCCCTGTGCGCAGCCTGTTAAAATTGGTATGTTGAAAAGTATAGGGGATGATGGCAACGGTGAATCCGTTGTCGAGTGAGTTAAAGCACGTGAGGCTCACACCATTTACCGAGATCGATCCTTTTTCCACTGTAACGTTACCGGCAGCAGGATCATATTCAATCTCAAATAACCAACTCCCTCCCACTTCCCCGATAGATTGGATTCTGCCGGTCTGATCGACGTGACCCTGAACGATATGACCATCGAATCGTCCGTTGCTCAGCATGCATCGCTCCAGGTTCACCTGGTGACCCGTCGCCAGTGCACCCAGGGCGGATTTTTTCAAAGTCTCGTCGATAGCCGTTACCCAGTGTGCGTCTGCTTCGATCTTTGTTACCGTTAAACAAGCCCCGTCGTGAGAGACACTCTGGTCTACTTTTAATTGGTGGCTTATGTCACTTTTTATGAGAAAATGGGTGTTTTTACCCTGTTTTTCAGCTTTTTCAACCTCTCCTACTGTTTCAATTATTCCGGTAAACATGTCATCAAATTATAGCATAAAATGATTAAAATAAAACTTTTGGTTTATTTTATAAACTAGTTTACATTTATATCACATAAGACTTACAGACCTTTTTCGGATCCATTACCATCTTCTCCCTCGTGTTTTTTGGATACAAGATCAACTTTCAGCTGAATCCGGTAATATTGGCGATAAGCGCCATACCAACAATTGTATCTGGAGTTCTTTTAAATTTCAAATCGCTGATGATTGGCGGAATAACTTTCTGGATTTCAGCAGTGATTTGCTTTCTGGTCCCGATGGAAACCCAACCGCTCGTTGGCGCAATTGGCATCGGATGCGGATATTTAATTCCCGGTTACATGTTGAGACACAAGAAGGACTAGTTCATGTTTAAAGATCTGGATCCCCTGCTCCATTCCCAACTACGGCTGGCAGTCATGTCGCTGCTGATCAGTCTGGAGTCGGCGGAGTTTACTTTCATTAAAGAAAAAACCAAAAGCACGGCTGGAAATCTCAGTGTACAACTCGACAAACTTTCCCGGGCCGGATACATCATCGTCGAAAAATCTTTCAAAGGAAAAAAACCACTAACCACCTGCAAGGTCACAAAGAAAGGGATCAAAGCTTTTGAGGATTACGTGGTTGTGTTAAAACAGTACATTAATAAAGCTTAATGCGTACAAAGTTCAAAATTAAAAGTTCAAAATTTCTGACTCAAAGGTTGAAGCATTAATAGGACGGGCTGCGTCCCAAGATTGAATCAAAATTCAAAGTTCAAAGCCGCCTGCCTAAAGTTTGTGCCAATGAACAAATTTCGTTGCTTTTCAATTTGCGAACAGCCACCCATACTTCAAGCTTGGCACGTTGAGCCAGAAACTTTCAACTTCAAACTTTGAACTTTGAACTATTCCTTATCTTTCGGAATGGAATTTGGCAAGATAAACAAGGAAGAACTCCAGGCTATCGACCTTAGTCTCCCTGCAGATAATCCGGAGACAACCCGCATATTATCCGGCCATGAGAAAATTGCGAACCCCGCCGTTTATGTAGGTTGTGCCAAATGGGGCCGGAAAGACTGGATCGGAAAAGTTTATCCTCCCGGAACGAAAGAGGCGGATTTCCTTCAGCTCTACGCCCAACATTTTAACAGCATCGAACTCAACGCAACCTTCTATAAAATTCCATCGCTGAAACAAACACAGGAGTGGAAAAGCAAAGTCGGAAAAAATTTTTTGTTCAGTCCCAAGATCTCAAACAGCATCTCCCATATCCACCGTCTTAAAAAGACTGCGGAAAGAATGGAATGGTTCCTCAAGGGCATTGCGGGATTCGGAGAAAACCTGGGACCTGTTTTTTTAATGCTACACCCTCAAATGGGTCCGAAATCCCTCAGCTCTATTGAAACTTTCATCCAGGGGCTTCCGAAAGAAATAAAGTTGTTCGTGGAATTACGGCACGAGGGATGGTTTGAAAGTACTGAAGCTTCCCGGGAAGTTTTCACGATGCTCGAAAAAAACGGAGCCGGCGCGGTCATTACTGATACTGCGGGAAGGAGAGATTGCGTGCATATGCGACTGACAACACCCGAAGCATTCATCCGGTTCGAAGGCAATGACCTCCACCCTACAGACTACACGCGCGTGGATGCTTGGATTCAGAGGATTAAGAGCTGGATGGAATCGGGGCTGACACGAGTGCATTTCTTCATGCACCAGAATGAAGAGGTTCACTCGCCTGTCCTGGCGAAATACGCCATTCAACAATTTAACAAGCATTGCGGCACAAACATACCTGAACCGGTTTTTTATTGAAAAATAAGACTTTTACCTTGCATATTTAACGGTTATCGTTAAATATGCAAGGTGATTAACCGGGAAATACATTCAGAAATCATACACACAAATACTTGTTTACCCCGGAAAAGAACGATTTCCCTTATCTAAAGAAGTGTTTGCAATTTCATTACCAGGCATGATGGAAGAGATAAAAAAACTGGTAAAAGAGGATGCCCCAGCATGATGAATTTCATTCCTTCTGAATATTTATTTCTCTCGATTCGCCCTCCGAATTATAAACAATAATCTCTTTAACATTATCACTCAGATAAATTTGCCTTGTAGACTGGGATAAATATCCGGATCCATAATAAAATTCAATCTTTTGTTTCCTCCCATCCGTAAATGTTATTGCCGCAGAAACATCCAACGGCTCGGGCACGAATAAAGGGCGTTTGCCTCCGTTGGTAGCAGCAAAAACCTTAATGCTATCCTGGTTTTGTGTTGCAATAAAAAGATTCTGCCCTTCGATAGAAAGTTTAGCCAGCGCTTTTGCATCCCCTGGCACATAGAAACCACTCCTTGCTGATGGTATAATATTGAAATTGCCAATACCATCCCCCAACAGAACAAGGCCCGTAAAAGCATCATAACGTCCGGAAAAGACCTCGTTGCCAAAATCATTACCAACCATAATGACATCAGGATTACCATCTCCGTTTACGTCATCTGTTATCAAACCATTGACGGGTGCAACCTGAGTTAAAACCGGAAGCGGCATAAGTTTAAATTTATTTCCGCCTAGATTTTCAATATAGCTCGTGGCCATGTGATTAGCCTCAAGTATGAAAGCGTCCTTTATCTCTTCAGCGGTAAGAAGGTCGTTCATAGTAGCCTTGCTGTATTGATGGTAATAGGAAAATTTGTTCCTGAATATCGGGCTTTGTGTATTCAATTCATCCCAGAAATGAACAGGGTATAATTTTTTGGCATGCGAGGTCATGGATTCGCGCATGTAACAGGCCAGGACTGCGTCGACACTCCCGTTTCCATCAAAATCCTTTGCGAAAACTTTTAAGGGAAACTGTTCCGTTACCTGATAATTATTGTTGAGCCCCAGATTTCCAACAACGTAATCAATGTCTCCGTCTGAATCATAATCCCCGGCAGTGATGCTATTCCACCACCCTGTTTGATGATCGATATCGGTTTTCACGCGAGCAAAACCTTTGCCTGTATTTTCAAAAAACATAATGGGGGCAAATTCCCCTACAAGGATTAAATCAATTTTACTGTCATTATTGAAATCTGTCCAGATGGCATCTGTTATCATTCCTGTATTTTTAATTTGGGAACCAACTTCACCGGTAACATTCACAAATTTTCCATTGTCATTTCTGAGTAGATAGCTTTCAGGAGCTAACGGATATTTTCCCGGCACCACCCTGCCGCCAACAAACAGATCAAGATCACCATCACCATCATAATCCGCCGCGCGCACACAGGAGCCGCTGGACCCTGTATCAGGAAGCGCCTTCCGATCCAATTCAAATTTTCCCTTTCCGTTGTTCAGATAGAGTCTGTCCTGGTAAGGGTCTTGTGTTTCATAATTTTCAATACTACCACTGACGATATAAAGGTCGAGATCATGATCTCCATCGGCATCGAACAATAACAAGGCCTCGTCCTCTTCTTTTTTTTCATCATCCCTTACTGCCTTCTGCACATTTGTAAAAGTGCCATTTGCATTTTGCAGGAAAATTGATGCGTTGTAATTTGTCGATCCGCCTATTAGGAAGTCCTCTAACCCGTCACCATTTACATCGCCTACGGCAATTCCGGGACCGGATTGCGTAAATTTATGCGGAAGCGTTCGCTGAACATTAAAATCAATTTTATCGTCTTCAGTATGCCTGAAAACAATGCCGTACTTCTCTCCTACCTCTTTGAATGCAGGCTCAATAGATCTTACCGGCTGAGTGACCGTTGATGACTCATAATTAACTGTTAGCAGTTGATTAACTTTCGGATTGATCACTTTCTGAATATTTCCATCTGCCCAGAGAATGACTAAAGAATCCACTCGCTGGTTTGCTCCTAACCCGAAGTGAATGATATCTTCCACGGATGAAAGAAATCCCCGGTAAATTGTATTCTCATAGAATTGTTCATCTCCATTACTGTACATTTTAACCTTGGCGCCAACCGCTGAATTCTTCCTTTTCGGATCATTCAATCTGATCCTGATAAAATTATTGCCCTTTGCGTTTTTCCTTTGTGATGGGTTGTATAAAGTATTTTCATAAACTGAAGCTTCACCATTGATATTGTTGATCACATAATCGAGATCGCCATCATTGTCAAGATCAACAAACGATGCGCCATTTGAAAAAGAAGGCTGATCAAAGCCCCATTCTTTTGTGACATCTGTAAAAGTCAGATCTCCATTATTTTTAAAAACATAGTTAGGAATTTTGACGACTGGGATGGAGTCTTCCAGCATTCCCAGGCTTGCTATATTACCAACCTCCGCGCGATAAGTTGCAAAATCTTTGTCGGTAATATCTTTTGGAAAACCGTTTGTAACAATCAGGTCTTTGTTTCCGTCGTTATCGAAATCCGCAAATAACGGAGACCAGCTCCATTCTGTTTGATGCACCCCTGAGAGCTGGCCGATCTCGCTGAATTTAGTTCCCTGATCCGCTCCATTGTTAAGGTGAAGCATGTTGCGGACATACTGGTATTCGTAGTGGTATTTTTCGTTGTTGATGTAGGTCAGATAACTCTTGTTGCCGATGGTTGTTTTTTTCCTGGCATTGGTTTCCGGAAGCATGTCTGTCGTAATGATATCGGGCATGCCATCATTATTGATATCGGCAATGTCATTGCCCATCGAGAACTGGCTTTGGTGGCCTATAAATTCCGATATCCGGTTGGTGAATGTTCCGTCTTTGTTGTTGATATAAAGCACATCGTTTGAGAGATAATCATTGGAGACATAGATGTCGGGCCATCCGTCAAGGTTAACGTCTGAAACCGCTAATCCTAAACCAAAACCTTCCAGGGTTATACCTGCTTCTATTGTGACATCCGTAAAAGTGCCATCGTTATTGTTGCGGTAAAGTTTGTCATTGTTGAGTGCGGATCCATCCGCAATTTTCGGACGGTAGTTGGTCGGGAAATTATCCATGCGTTGATTGATCAGGACGTATAAATCGAGATCGCCGTCCTTATCATAGTCAAAAAAAGCGGCTGTCACACTATATCCGCCAACCTCTACACCATATCCGGAAGCCTGGTCAGTAAAAGTTGGTATTCCGTTTTCATCCGGGCCGTTATTGATGAAAAGCATGTTCCGCCTGTCGGCAGAATCAGGATTCATGGTGGCGCATACATAGATATCCATCCATCCATCTTTGTTGATATCTGCAATTGCCACTCCTGAGTTCCATCGTCCAGATAACTGAACGCCGGCTGGCTGACTGATTTCCCGGAAATTAAAATCGCCTTGGTTAAGGTAAAGTGCATTGGGTACCAGGTTACCGGAAAAGAGAATATCCTGGAGGCCATCGTTGTTGAAATCTGCAATACCTACTCCACCACCATTATATATGTATTCGTGTGTGAGAATATTAAATGAATCATTCTCTTGAATCAGGTTATTGAAAGTGATGCCTGTTTTGTCTGAAGGGAGCAATTCAAAAAGTGTTGTTGGTTTTTTTTCACATCCTGTCAAAAAAAGTACGGCCGCGAACAAGCAGAAATAAACGCTGACGAAAGTAGTTTTTTTCATAAACGGTAAAAAAACAAAGGCCAATGTACATTGGCCTTTGTCAAATAAAAAGTACTTGTTGTGGCTTTTAATATCCCGGATTTTGTTGAATCACAGCAGCTCCAAGGATATCAATTTCCCTTTGAGGTATTGGCAGAAGTTCATCTTTTCCGGCATCAAAGGTTGCTCCTGAAAAAGGAGTTGCTGAAACTTTGGATCTTTCATAGGTCAGATAAGCATTCAAAGCAACTTCGGCAATTCCCCAGCGAACAAGGTCAAAGAATCGATGTCCTTCGCCTGATAATTCCAGCTTGCGTTCAAATCGGACGGCATTCCTTGCCATCGTTGGATCTGTCCATGTGACATCATAGGTATCTATCACATAATTGGCCGCAGGACTACCGCCATCCATTACAATTGAATTAGCCGCCCTTGTACGGATCTGGTTTACATATCCACGGGCTGTTTCCAGATTGTTTAACTCTACTTCTGTTTCGGCAGCCATCAGGAGTACATCGGCAAAACGGATAACGGGCACATTTAATGCACTGTACCCCGGTGTCCACGAGCTTTTATCAACGCCTGTAGCCTCTTCAGCCTTAGACCAGATGAATTTTTTAGGGGCAAAAGGACCACCGTAATTCTGGTCGCGAATCCAGGAAATCCCAGGGTGGTCGCCGTGGTCAAGGTAAGGAATTCCTCTGCGACCAATAGAATGGTCAATCCGTGGATCCAGGTTACCAGCGTCGGGGGTAAAGAGAGCACTTGCCGCAACACCCTGATCGGTTTTTAACTCATTTGCGGGAGTGTTGTATGAACCGTCCAACAGGGGCAAACCGTTGGCATCTGTGCGGAAAGAGTTTGCGAGCTCAAAACTTGGTTGAAAAAATCCACAACACCCAGCAGGTCCCCCATTATAAGGGAAATTTAAGACAAAATCAGGACTAGCATTGTTAATGGTTCCGGTGCCTGCGGAGGACTGGATGGCGAAAACCGTTTCCTGGTTATGATCTGTAGCAATTCTCCAAAGATCCCCATAATTGGCAACCAATCCGTAGGCCACCCCGCTTGCGTTTTTGCCACTGGTAATTACAGCATCTAATAAAGCTTTTGCTTCGGCATATTTCTTTTGGTACAGATATACTTTGGCAAGATATGCTCCGGCCGCCCATTTATTTGCACGGCCCACCGCTGATTGCGTTTCGGGTAAATTGTTATACGCAAACAAGAAACCTTCTTCAATCTTTGACCACAAATCTACGTTGTTCGGGACATCCTCAATACCTTTAGCATAGTCTACGCTTTCATCGACGTACGGAGTGTCATCATAAAGTCTCTTCAGTTCGAAATAATAATGCGAACGCAAGAATTTCCCTTCTGCTTCAATTCTGGTTTTATCCGCAGCAGAAACTGTTGCCTGCGCTTTGGGAAGCAAACGCATGAGTGCGTTTACCCGCGCAATGCCTTCATAACTTGTCTGATATTTATCCAAAACAGAAGTATTGGTAGATTGGGCATCGAACGCCTGTATTTCATTCACTTGGGATTGGTCACCGGAATTCGTTCCTTTATTTGCTTCACCACCCCGCACACTTCCCCACATCCAGTTGGTACAGCCGGAATAAAAACCGCCACGGCCGGTAAGCATGCTGTATGCTCCGATCAATGTACCTTCAAGGCCGTTCTTGGAAGTCAATTGTGCTTCGGTTATCGAACCTGTAGGATTTACTTCCAGGAAGTCCTCTTTGCAGGAAACCACAAAGCCTATGATCAGTGCAACTGTTAATATTATCTTATTTATATTTTTCATATTTCTCATTTTAAATTTTAGGTTACTCCCTTGACTAGAACCCTAAATTCAGACCTACTGTCCAGCTTCTGGTGATCGGATAGTTTCCGATATCAATTCCGAACCTCGTATCAACATCTCCACCTACACTGGGATCCAGACCTTGATAACCGGAAATTGTAAATACGTTATTAACACCTGCAAAAAATCTTAATTTGCTGAGATTCATTCTGGAAAGGGTCGTCCCGGGAAGATTGTATGCTATGGAAATATTTTGCATACGGAAATAGGATCCGTCTTCCACATAAAATGAATTGGACTGCGTGTTGGTACTGAAGTTTGATACGTTTTCGAAAATAGGAATGGTAGCATCAGGGTTTTCAGGCGTCCAGGAATCTTTCACCCGCTCGCTGATGGAAGCCCCCGCAAAGGACGGGTAGAAATCCGTAAACCATTTTGACTGATTAAATATCTTATTTCCGAGTGAAGCAAACATATACGTCTCAAATTCAAATCCCTTGAAATTAAATTTGAGATTGGTACCTCCGGTAAACTTGGGGACCGGACTTCCTAGCCATGTTCGGTCATCACTTGTAATGACCCCATCGCCATTAATGTCTCTGAAACGAAAACGTCCCACGCCCTGGGTCACATTTTGTGCTGTGGCATCCTGCGACCGGACAACTCCGGCTTGTAGGGGGGCGGCATCAATTTCAGCCTGGTTCTGGAATAATCCGACCACCTCGTATCCAAAAAACGAGGATATTGGCCGACCTATTTGATTCCGGATAGGAGTGATGTTTCTATAACTGGGATTCTCAGTCGTGAGGTAAGTTGCCCCTTCGTTTAATGCGATGATCTCATTTTTAAGGAAACCTCCATTCACGGTAAATTCATAACCAATTTCGTTCATATCTCCTCTGGCAATGACCTGGATGTCGATACCTTTATTTAGCATTTTACCAACATTAACAGAAGGTGCTGCTACAAAGGCCGGTGAACCGTTGAGAACCGTTATCGGCACTTGAAATAAAAGATCTTCAGTGTCTTTTTGCCAAAAATCGACAATTACATCGATTCGGTTATTGAAGAAATATCCATCGAAACCGACATTGGTTGTTACAGCTTTTTCCCATTTGGCAAATGGATTACCTATGCGGCTTCGGTAAAAACCTTCCACTGCGCCGCCATTGTTGATGGGATAAGAAGATGCGCCGACACTTGTCGCAAACAGGCTGTATTGGTTGTTGGGATTGACGTTATTAGAGTTACCCATAATTCCATATCCTCCACGGATCTTGAAGTCATCAACCCAGGTGGCGGTACTCATAAAGTTTTCTTCAGAGAGGCGCCAGGCTGCTGAAAACGCCGGAAAAACACCATACCTGTTCTCAGAACCAAAGCGTGAAGAACCATCTCGTCTCACAACCACGGATGCGAGGAACCTGTCATCAAAAGAATAATTTAACCTCCCGAAAATTGAGGTGAAATTAACGCCCTTGAAATAATCGCTCCCTACGGTCCTGGAGGAACCTGCTGTCGTGGTACTTAAAGTGACAAAATCACGGTCTTCGGAAAAAGGGTTTAAGCCCGTACCACCCATGTTGCGTCCAACCCCGGTATTAAGCGCTTCCTGGCCCAATAAGAGATCAATAGAGTGGGTGCCAAACTGCTTTTTATAATTAAGTGTGTTGGTGAAAGTCCATGCAAAAGAATGACCGGCGCCTTCGTTGTAACTCACCGCTGAATTGTTTTCAGAGTTTTCATATTGCCGACCGCCATAACTCCAAACATAAAATGAGTTATAGTTTCCTCCGAAGCTGGTCCGCAGCACGAGGTCTTTAAGAGGTGCATATTCAAGGTAAAGATTGCCAAAACCACTACCAGCAAATCCGCGATTATCTTTTTGACGGTCAAGGTTTGCGACAGGATTTCTCGGATTATTAAAACCGGTTGCCCGAGTTCCCGCCCAGCCTCCAAATTCATCTCTAACGGGAATAATAGATGGCATACGGAATGCAGTCAAAATATCGTTTTCATCATCGGAAACTCCCGATCCACCTCCGCCTCCCTGAAGAAGTCTAACCTGCCGATAGGTGAATTGAAGGTTTTCGCCAAACCGCAGGTTTTTCAAAATATTAAACTCCGTGTTAGCCCTGAAAGCATATCTTTTAAAATGCTGATTCGATAATATGCCTGCCTGCTCCTGCATACTAAGTCCAAAATAATAGCGGCTGTTATCCCCGCCGCCACTTATTCCCAGTGTATTTCTCACTAATGGAGCTTTTCTGGTGATTTCATCATACCAATCTGTACCACTTTTATTGGCCCGTACAACTTGATAAATAGGCCTGGAGAAATCCGTAACATTATAATTGGCTCTCTCTGCTTCGAGATCAACCTCTCCCATGACACCAGTCGCCGTGCCTACCAGTAAATAATCAGGAATAACAGGCGAGGTTCCTGTACCAAATTGAGCATGGTTGAAAACTGGTGCTTTCTGTAATTGCATGGCTGTGTTTTCGATGGCATTCCAGGTCCATTCAGCAAAGTCCGTGGGATTCATCATCGGCTGGCCTTCTCCCGGATCCGTAAAACCTGTCATGGCATCAAGTGTAACGTTCATTTTCCCGCTGCCTTTTGCACCTTTTTTAGTGGTATAAACGATCACGCCGTTTGCTGCGCGTGCTCCATAAATCGAGGCGGTCGAAGCATCTTTCCAGATGGTAGTTGTTTCAATATCATCTGGATTCAGGAAATCGACTGATTCAGTGGGAAGACCGTCCACGATATACAGAGGTTGATTACCTCCGAATGCGCCAAAACCACGAACCCTTACCTGGCTCGTTGTTCCCGGCTGTCCATTTGTTACAACCGTTACTCCCGCTACGCGGCCCTGCAATTGTTGCTCAACATTTCCGGAAGGTACTACCGTGAGATCTTTTGTTTTAACGGTAGAAACGGAACCGGTAGTCTGCCTACGGCTATCTATCGTATATCCGGTAACAACAATTTCATCCAACGCGGTAACGTCAGCTGAAAGGGAAAGGTTGATTGTACTTCTGCTGCCAACGGTTTCCTCCAGCGTTCTGAAACCAATAAAAGATATCACGAGGACCGAGTTCGAGCTCGCGACATTTATTGTATATGCTCCATCAGCATTGGTTGTTGTTCCATTTGCAGTTCCTTTCTCAAGAATACTAACGCCGGGCAATGCCTGTCCCGTGTCATCATTAATGGAACCATTGACAAGCGTTTGGGCGTACAACGGCACCGCTACCACCAGGAAAAACAGCGAAATAGCCCAATTTTTGTAGATTTTCTTCATAGGTATTTGGGTTTGGTTTAGAGAAATTATACCCCGACAACAATGCTTTTGTTAAATATTGTTAAGAAAAAGCATATCAATACAATGTAATTATTCCATTTATTGCCCCCAATCGAATGTTCTTAAATTTTGCTGCAATCGATTGCGCAATCGATTGTTTTTCCGATTGGGCAAACCTTTCTTCGAGAAAAAAAATGGTGCGGCTCTATGTGTGTACGCACACAGTGGTTTCTGACGCTGACTCTCTGAAGGGATACGTTATCTCCATTTCAGTTTAATCACCGACTGATCCGCCAACCATGAGTCTTTTTGCTCTATTTTTAACCTTTGCATACCCCTTGAAAAATCTCCATCCCATAACTTCTTTTCTTGTCGTTGCACTGGCATTAACTTTTTTGTCGTCCTGTGAAAATCAAAAGAGAAATTCTCGACAACTTGCCAAAAGACATTGCTCAAGCTGTCACCTTTTTCCCGATCCTTCCTTACTGGACAAAAAAACATGGAAGTACGGCGTGTTGCCTGAAATGGCGTTCAGGATGGGGCTGGATATCTCAAAACTTCCTGGCACAAATGCCCAGGAACTAAATGAAATTCTAAAGGTCATTCCGAGTGAACCACTCCTTTCAGAAGAAGATTGGAAATCAATTAAGGAATATTACATAAACACCGCGCCAGACATCGTTTACTTCTCCCGTGAAAATAAATCCTTACCGCTCCACCAATTTACGGCGTCCCCAATAACTTTGCCCATCAATGGAAAAAATATGCTGACCATGATCAGAGCCGATCATGCGAACAATAAAATTTTCATAGGCACACACCAGAGAAAATTGTTCCAATTGACAAATACACTCACACTGGAAGATTCTTTTCAACTGATAAGTCCACCCTCCGATATCCTTTTTTCTATGACAGAGAATCCGATTTTTTCCTGCATGGGTATAATGGATCCCAACGACCAGCGCGCTGGTTCGGTACGGCAATTGTCTACCCTTAAAAGTAGTTCTCAACTGTTGATCGACTCTATAAAACGACCGGTCAATATTCAACAGGCCGATATGAACAATGATGACCAGCAAGACCTGATCGTTTCGGCCTTCGGCAATTTCACAGGAGCATTATATGCATATGAGAAAAGCGGCGACGAATATCGTCAACACATTATCCATAACTTTCCCGGCACACGACAAACCATAATCCGTGATTTTAATGAGGATGCGCTGCCCGATATTCTCGCCCTGATCACGCAGGGTGATGAGCAAATTGCACTCTTTACCAACCGCGGAAATTTCAGGTTTTCCTACCAGGTCTTGTTAAAATTTCCCCCTGTCTATGGATCGAGTTATTTTGAACTCTGTGATTTTAACCGGGATGGTCATCCGGATATTCTTTATACCAATGGCGACAACGCTGATTATTCAGTCATATTAAAACCCTACCATGGCGTGCGGATTTTTTTGAACGATGGCAAAAATCATTTCGCCCAATCGTGGTTTTTTCCAATGCACGGTGCTTCCATGGCACGCGCAGCTGACTTTGATGAAGATGGCGATATGGATATCGCCGCGATCTCCTTTTTTCCGGATTTTAACAAACATCCCGAGCACAGTTTCATTTACTTCGAAAACGACCAGAGAAATTTCACTCCTCACATTACAGCACTGGCAGCTTCTTCAAGATGGATAACCATGGAGCTGGCAGACATCGATGATGATCGCGACCTCGACCTTATATTGGGATCACTAACCTTTCCCAACGGAGTGCCTGATAGTCTTTTTCAAGTGTGGAAGAAAAGGGAGGCTTCGTTGTTAATACTGAAGAACAATCTTCGATAAAGCCTTGAGTGGTCAGTGGTGAGACCCCACCAACGGCAGCCGTTGGCTTTGATAAGGTTAAAAACATGGTCCTTTGCGCCTCCTGCGGAATTGGAAAACGCAATCAACGAAGATTCAACTCCGTAGGAGCTTCCTGTTTGTAGAAAAATGGACCATACCGGAAAAACGATGGGTTCGTATTCGCAGGTCCTTCTATAAACAGGATACTCCTACGGAGTTGCAAAGTGAATGCAACCCACCCCAGCGAACGCAATCAACCAAGATTCAGCTCAAAAGGGTCAGAATTCTGGTCCTTTTAAAAACAGAATACTTTGCGTGAGGTTTATCTTGTTACATAGACTGGTCAGTGGTGAGTGACTGAACGGTCTACAGGTCGGTGTTTGCGCCCACGCGCGGACCACTCCTCTTATAACCGATGTCCGGGTATCTAAGGGTGAAGTGCATCGATCTCAAATTAATCCCTACGTCATCGTGAGGGAATTTTAAACATATCGTAAATTTGAACAGAATAAGATTATTCAACAGCGTGAACTTAAAACAAGGGTTTTCAATTATAGAAATCAGGAGTCCACAGGAAGTTTTGACATTGAATTTATGAAAAAAAACAACCATAAACACTCTTAAAATTGGTGAGAAAGATCAGGGAAAAGCAAAGCAAGAAGTATTATCGGAATACGGAAAAGCTTTTGAATGATTTAAAAAAGTTTGATGACCAAAAGCAGAAGACATCGCAGTCCCATGCATGATTTTTCTAAAAAAATATTCATTCTGCCCATCCGTTTGTATCAGTTAACGCTTTCTCCGCTGCTGGGAACACATTGCCGTCATACGCCCTCCTGTTCGCAATATACAATTGAGGCCATCTCGGAATGGGGACCTGTTAAAGGTATCTGGCTGGGAATGAAACGGATCGCGGGCTGTCATCCATGGGGAACGAGCGGGTATGATCCGGTGCCAAAAAAACAAAAATAAATTGTTTTCCTCGAAATCATCAGTAAGGTAACGCCACTCACGATTGCAAACGATAGCAGAAATAAATTTGTGTTTCTTTGCAATCGATTCCTGTGATGTTTATAACAGAAAATGTACATTTAGCCAAATCAATTATCCTACGTTTATGCCTGATTTTCAAATCAAAAAAAATTCAAAGACTTATGATGTTTGTATTGTCGGTTCAGGGGCCGGAGGTGGTATGGCCGCCTATACCCTGGCGAACGCAGGCATTAAGGTCGTGCTTCTCGAAGCGGGTCCCATGTACGATCCGAAGAAAAATATCACCCAACTAAAGTGGCCATATGATTCTCCACGACGCGGGGCCAGTACCGACCTGCGACAGTTTGGTGATTTTGATGCCGCTTATGGCGGGTGGAGTATTGACGGCGAACCTTACACACATAAAGATGGAACTGAGTTCGACTGGTTTCGCTCACGCATGCTGGGAGGACGAACGAACCACTGGGGTCGCATATCCCTTCGCTTTGGAGAGAAGGATTTCAAACACAAAAGCATTGACGGCCTCGGTGATGACTGGCCCATCGGTTATGAAGATGTTAAACCTTACTACGATAAGGTAGACCGGTTGGTCGGCGTTTTTGGTTCGATTGAAAATATGCCCAATGAACCTGACGGCATTTTTCTTCCGCCACCAAAACCGCGGTTGATGGATCTGTTCTTCAAACAGGCAGGTGCCCGGCTTGGTATCCCGGTTATCCCTTCAAGACTTTCAATCCTCACCAAACCGCTGGAGAACAACAAGAACAGAGGTTCCTGTTTTTTCTGTGCGCAATGCAATCGCGGATGTTCTGTCTATGCTGACTTTTCATCGTCATCGGTTCTGGTAAATCCCGCGCTGGCTACGGGGAACGTCGATGTGATTCCCGATGCGATGGCGCGGGAAGTGATGACCAATGACCAGGGCCTTGCTACCGGTGTTTCCTATGTCAACAAGGATGACATGCAGGAATATGTTGTTAACGCAAAGATCGTTGTCCTCGCGGCGAGCGCCTGCGAATCCGCGCGCATATTGCTGAATTCACGTTCCACACGGCACTCCAACGGGTTGGCTAATTCCAGCAACATTGTAGGAAAGTACCTTCATGATTCTACCGGTGCCTCTATGGGCGGAATAATGCCGAAACTGCTGGGACGTAAACGCTATAACGAAGACGGCGTCGGAGGAATGCATGTATACACACCGTGGTGGCTCGATAATAAAAAACTGGATTTCCCGCGAGGATATCATATTGAATTCGGCGGCGGTATGGGTATGCCCGGATTTGGCTACGGTTTCGGTATGCAGAACAGCAATGGCAAGTATCCGGGACGCGATGGAAAAATGAAAGCTGCCGGCGGATACGGAGCTTCGCTGAAAGACGACTACCGGTATTTTTACGGAGCAACTTTTGGCATGTCCGGACGCGGTGAAGCCATTGCACGTGAAGATAATTATTGTGAGATCGATCCCACAACAGTGGATAAGTTTGGAATTCCGGTATTGCGGTTCCATTATAAGTGGAGCGATTATGAGATCAAACAGGCAAAACATATGAAAGAAACGTTTGCCGAGATGATCGATAAAATGGGCGGGGTGGTTACCTCAGGCAAGGATGGCCCGGAAAACAATTACGGACTTCTTGCACCCGGAAGGATCATCCATGAAGTGGGCACCACCCGTATGGGTAACGATCCAAAAAAATCGGCATTCAACAAATTTAACCAGGCGCACGATTGCAAAAATTTGTTTGTCGTCGATGGCGGTCCGTTCGTCTCACAAGCGGATAAAAATCCGACGTGGACGATCCTCGCGCTTTCGATGCGCGCATCAGAATACATGATCGATCAGATCAAAAAACAAAATTTATCGTAATCATTATGGACAGAAGAAAATATCTAAAAACACTTGCCGCCGGTTCTGTCGGGGCCGGATTGTTGTTACAGTGCAAACCTGATCAAAAAGAACAGGCACCTGCAGTGGCGAAGGATCTGAATTACGACCGGACCCCTGAAGAACTCGCGCGTGAAAAAGCGCTTATGTCAGCAAAATTTTTCGATGACCATGAGATGAAAACCATTGCCGCGCTCAGCGACATCATTATTCCTAAGGATGATGTTTCGGGAAGCGCCACCGATGCCGGTGTTCCCGATTTTATAGAATTTATCGTGAAGGACAAACCGGGCTATCAAACCCCTTTGCGTGGCGGAATCAAATGGCTCGACCTTCAGTGTATGCGCCGGTTCGATGCAGATTTCGTTTCCTGCAATCACGAGCAGCAAATTGAAATAATTGATGAGATCGCTTATCCCGAAAAGGCGAAACCTGAAATGCTTGCGGGAGTGGCCTTTTTTAATACCATGAGGGACCTTACGGCCTGTGGTTTCTTTACCAGCAAAATAGGACTTGCCGATCTTGGCTATATGGGTAACCGGCCGAATCAGTGGAATGGCGTTCCGCAGGATGTGCTGGATCAATATGGATTGCAATATGATGCGCGCACATTGGAAATAAGTGTTAAATTCGATTCTTAATTTTAATCAATAAATATGCCTGTAAAAAAGAATAGTATTCCGTCGGGAAAAGATCTTTCCAGAAGGAAATTTATCCAGTCCGCTTCAGTGGCCGCTGCGGCCTTTACAATCGTTCCTCGCTTTGTGCTGGGCAACGGATACCGCGCTCCGAGCGATACCCTCTACGTTGCAGGAATTGGTGTTGGCGGAAAAGGTGAAAGCGATATTTCCAGTTTTGCCAAAAGTGGAAAAGCTGAAATCGGTTTCTTGTGCGATGTTGATGACCGCCGCGCTGCCAAATCTGTACAATCATTTCCAAAAGCAAAATATTACAAAGATTACCGGGTGATGCTGGACAAGGAACACAGAAACATCGATGCCGTTTCTGTCTCTACTCCTGACCACAACCACGCCGTTCAGGCTATGGCTGCCATGCAGTTGGGTAAACATGTTTACGTTCAAAAACCGCTTACCCACGATATCTTTGAAGCGCGCGCGCTTACTGAAGCTGCAAAGAAATATAAAGTGGTTACTCAAATGGGTAATCAGGGCGCTTCGGGCGATGGCGTACGACAACTGAGAGAATGGTACAACGCGGGAGTAATCGGTGACGCGCATACAGTATACGTGTGGACCGACCGCCCTGTCTGGCCCCAGGGTGTCTCCTGGCCCGAGAAAAAAGCAGCCGTTCCAAAAGAACTCGACTGGGATTTGTGGCTCGGCACCGCACCCAATAAAGAATATGTTGAAAAGATTGTGCCGTTTAACTGGCGCGGCTGGTGGGACTATGGAACGGGGGCACTTGGCGATATGGCGTGCCACCTCATTGAACCTCCCTTCCGGGTCCTCGGACTAAATTATCCTTCCGAAGTCACCGCCAGCGTTGGCAGTGTTTATGTAGATGAATTCAAACGCGGATATTTTCCGGAAAGTTGTCCTCCCTCCTCCTATGTAGTATTGACTTTCCCCACGGCCAGTGGCAAACCCCCCATCAAATTACACTGGATGGATGGCGGCATTCAGCCTCCGAGACCGGAAGAACTTGGTTCCAATGAAACAATGGGTGATGGCGGAAATGGAGTGATCTTCGAAGGCACAAAGGGCAAGATGATGTGTAGCACCTACGGCGCTAACCCTCAGCTGTTGCCAACATCCAAAACCGGGGAATCCAAAGTTCCTCAAACTATTAAACGCGTTCCGGGCGGAAACGAAGGTCACTACGCCCAATGGGTCGAAGCCAGCATTGCGGGTTATGGAAAAATGGAAGTGAGTTCACCGTTCGAAATTGCCGGACCCCTGACGGAAACGATCCTGATGGGTAACCTCGCCATTCGCAGCCATGATATCCGCGTAGCAAGACAGGACAGACCAGGTCAATTTAATTATCCTGGCAGAAACATCAAGCTGCTCTGGGATGGAAAGAACATGAAGATCACCAATTTTGATGATGCCAACCAGTTTGTAAAACGCGAATACCGCGGGGGTTGGAAATTATCGTAAAAAATTGTCGTGACGAATAATAATTTTTGTAGAGACAAGGCATGCCTTGTCTCTCGCTTTTACCAATTATTCATGCAATCATATGAATCGTCCCATCAAACCTTCCAGAAGAAAATTCATTAAGGATGCAGCCCTCGCCGGGGCGGCTTTTACCATTGTACCGCGTTTTGTTTTGGGGGGAAAAGGTTTTATCGCGCCCAGCGATACAGTTTACGTTGCGGGAATCGGCGTGGGCGGGAAAGGAACAGTTGATATGATGGGGGTAGCGAAGAGTCCTAACGCAAAAGTTGTTTTTCTGTGCGATGTGGATGACCGCATGGCTGTCGATTCAAAAAAGAATTTTCCTCAGGCAAAATATTATCGCGATTTCCGTGAGATGCTCGATAAAGAGAACAAGGGAATTGATGCTGTCACCGTTTCCACTCCGGACCATACTCATGCCGTTGCGGCCATGGCTGCGATGAACCGCGGCAAACACGTCTATCTACAAAAACCCTTGACCTGGTCTATACACGAAGCAAGAATGCTGGCTGAAACCGCTAAGAAAAATAAAATCGTTACACAGATGGGTAACCAGTTCGCCTCGGCCGAAGCCGTTCGGCGGGCGAAGGAGTTTGTTGATGCCGGAATGATCGGCGAGGTTACCAGCGTACTGGCCTGGACGAACCGCCCTGTCTGGCCGCAGGGTATTCCTGCTCCCACTGGAAAGTTCGAGGTGCCAAAAGAACTGGACTGGGATCTTTGGTTAGGCCCCGCGCCGAAAATGGATTTTAATCCAGTGTATTTACCTTTCAACTGGAGAGGTTGGTGGGCTTTCGGAACTGGCGCCCTTGGTGATATGGGATGCCATGTGATGGATGCGGCCTTCAGGATCTTACCTATCGACTTTCCGAATGAAGTTGAATGCAGCGCCACTACTGCCTGGAGTGGTTTTTTCGAAGAAGCTGACTATAAAGAAAGCTGCCCGGCCTCTTCTATTATCCATTTGAATTTTCCCCGCACCGACGGCAAGGGTGACATCAAATTAACCTGGATGGATGGCGGTCTGTTGCCGAAACGGCCGGAAGAGCTAAAGCCCGATGAAGCTATGGGCGATGTTGATGGTGGTTACATCTTTCAAGGAACCAAAGGAAAGCTGATGGGCAATTATAACACAGTACCCGTCTTACTGCCGACTTCCCGGATGAAGGATGAGACACTGCCCAAACAAACACTTCCCAGGGTTGCTGGATCGGAAGCGGGCCATTACACACAATGGGTCGATGCCTGCCGCGCGGGTTATGGTAAAATGCAAATCAGTTCACCTTTCGAATATGCGGGCCCGTTCACCGAGGCGGTCATCATGGGCAATCTTGCATTGAGAAGTTACAGCATGAGGCAGGAAGGACACAACCGATACCCCGGGCGCAAGAAACTCCTGTGGGATGCGAAGAACATGAAGATCACTAATTTCGACGAAGCGAATCAGTTTGTAAAACGCGAATATCGAAATGGGTGGTCATTGAATGCGTGACGCGGTGAGTTGTGAGTGGTCAGTGGTGAGTTGACTTTTGCGCCTTCCTGATATTGCTCTCGATCAAAATTTAGAGGACTAAAAAATTGTTCAGTACGCATGCAGCAATTTGTAACTTTCAAAATTCTGAAGGAATTTCGCTACGGGGTGCAAAAATATATATCCGCACGAACCCACTCACCACTCACCACTGACCACTCACGAAAGCGAGGGCTTGAGCGCGGATCCACATGTTGAAGATCGACTCCCATACCCATATCATTCCGAAAAAATTACCGAACTGGAGTGAAAAATTCGGCTATGGGGATTTCATTTACCTGCAACACCACAAAAAGGGGTATGCGAAAATGATGCGGGGGAATCAGTTCTTCCGCGAGATAAAAGAAAATTCATGGAATGCTGAACTGCGAATACGCGAGTATGAAAAGTTCCACACACAGGTTCAGGTTGTTTGTACCATTCCGGTCATGTTTTCCTATTGGGCAAGGCCCCTGGATTGCCTGGACCTATCGCGCTTCCTCAATGACCATCTGGCGGGATTGATCCAACAATATCCGAAACATTACCTTGGACTGGCTACCCTGCCCATGCAGGACACGGAACTGGCCATCCAGGAATTGGATCGCTGTAAAGGGATCGGCTTGCAGGGAATTCAGATCGGGTCCAATATCAATGATCTCAACCTGAACGAAGAACGATTCTACTCTGTTTTTGAAATGTGTGAAAAGCTGGGTATGGCCGTATTGGTGCATCCCTGGAATATGATGGGCCAGAAACAAATGCAGCGATACTGGTTGCCCTGGCTGGTTGGGATGCCGGCTGAAACTTCGCGAGCGATATGTTCAATGATTTTTGGAGGGATTTTTCAACGGTTGCCAAAGCTGCGTGTAAATTTCGCGCATGGAGGAGGATCATTTCTCACCACTATCGGAAGGATCCAGCATGGTTTTGAATGCCGGCCCGACCTGGTTGCTATCGATAACGCCGTGGAACCCAGAAAATACCTGGGCCGATTTTGGATAGATACGGTGGTGCACGACCCCGATTTACTGGCATTAATTATAAAAATGGTCGGATCAAAAAGAGTTACCTTTGGCAGCGATTACCCATTTCCCCTGGGTGATCTCGAACTTGGAAAGTTTATTGAACAAACCGATCTTGAAAAGAAAACCAAAGAAGATATATTTCACCATGCCGCGCTGGAGTGGCTTGGATTAACTAAAGACAGATTTGAATGAACGGAGGCAGTTTTACTATATTTATAACGTTATGCCTATACGCATGTACTGCATGGGCCCAGGATGAACGCACGCTGGAATATCTACGGCAGGAGGAGCAGCGGAAACGCACGGAAAATCTCAGACAGCTTGATTCGGGTGTGTATTATATGGATCACGGTCGACACGCCATGGCCAACGAGAAGTTTAAATATGTATTGCAAAACATCAAAAGCGTTCCTTCTGACCTCACTTTCTTCTTCGGAAAAAATTCATTTTTCCTTCTACAATACAAACAAAGTATTGACTGGCTGAATAAATACATTCAGTTGAAAGGCACCACGGGACAGTACTACGAGGAAGCAATTGAATGGCTGAAAAAAGCAGAATCCGAATACATTAACGAAAAAGCAGGGGCGGCGGGAAAAACACAGCAAGTATTATCCGCCAACTATGACATAGACTGCGGCCCCACCGGAAAAGTCACCTGCCCTGTTTGCCAGGGAAACCATGTGATCATAAAAAAAGGCGCCTTTGGCGATTCGTTTAAGACCTGCCCCTACTGTAACGAACACGGCATCCTTACCTGTGAAGAATACAATAAATTGTTGCGAGGGCAATTGCAACCGCGTAAATAAATTTGTTCAGTTGACAATTTCTTTCTAATGGAACGGGCAGGTTGTTATTCAATGCGAGCATTTTAAAAAAATACATCGGTTAAAGCTCCATGATCCGCATTTCTGGTTAGTTCGCAAGCGCCATTCCTGATAACCTGTCGGTATCCCAGAACGGCAATGGTTTTTATTTCTAACGATTACGTCATTTTAATAACGCTCTCCCGCAAAGCCTTCTGAACGGATTAGGTACCGAATTGTCAACTGCTCAATTTGTCAACTGGAAAAATTGTATCTTTGGGGTTGAAACAACTAAAGAACTGGATTAACCTGCAATTAATCAGGGCTTTATGGCATTGCATAACAAAATTGACAGCCGTCTTCTCAAGGAGAAGATGCTCTCAGCTACGGAGAATCGGATCACTGTTTCATTTTATAAATATCATCAGATCGACAATCCTGGGGGTTTCAGGAATGAGGTCTATGAAAAGTTTGAAAAACTTCAGGTGCTGGGAAGGATATATATTGCCTCTGAAGGCATCAATGCCCAGATCAGTGTGCCGTTGGAAGGTTTTGATGCGTTCAGGGACTGCCTTTACAGTATCCCCTTCCTCAGCGGTGTACGTCTCAATACCGCGGTAGAAGACAGTGGCAAATCATTTTTCAAACTTAAGATCCTGGTAAGAAATAAAATTGTTGCGGATGGATTGAACGACAGCACCTTTGACGCCACTGATTCGGGAGTGCATGTGAACGCTGTTGAATTCAACAAGCTTTCCAAAGATCCGCAAACCATTATGGTGGATATGCGAAACCATTATGAAAGCGAGGTTGGCCATTTTATAAATGCAATACGCCCGGATGTAGATACTTTCAGGCAGGAGCTGCAGGTGGTTGAAGACCTGATGAAAGAGCAAAAAGACAAAAACCTCCTGATGTATTGCACCGGTGGAATACGCTGTGAGAAAGCGAGTGCATGGATGAAACACCTCGGATTTAAGAACGTGTTTCAGTTGGAGGGGGGTATCATTAAATACGCGCAAGATGTAAAGGAACTCAGGCTCGAAAACAGGTTTCTCGGCAAAAATTTTGTCTTTGATGAGCGCCTCGGGGAGCGCATAACGGAGGATATAATTGCGATTTGCCATCAGTGTGGGAAGACGTGCGATGACCACACAAATTGCAAAAACGACGGGTGCCACCTCCTTTTTATTCAATGCCGGGAGTGTGGCGAAAAATACAAAGGCTGTTGCTCGGAGGCGTGTCTTGAAACCCTGGCTTTGCCCCCGGAAAAACAAAAAGAGCTGAGAAAGGGCATAAATAAGGGCCGCCAGGTGTTCAAAAAAGGGCGTTCAGAAAAAATAACCTTACATGAAAAAAATCAGTTAAAGAGGGCAGAATGACAGGTCAAAAGGGTAAAAAAAGGCAAAAATGACCATCCGGATAGGAATTATTAACGTTTCTGACCGGGCTAGCCAGGGTATCTATGAGGATACACCGGGCATAACAATTGCTGCTACGCTAACGGAATACCTCAGGAGTTCGTGGGAGAAGGAATATGCGGTGGTACCCGATGAACGAAATCTCATTGAACAAACCATGATTGACATGGCTGACCGTAAAAATTGTTGTCTGATTATTACTTCTGGCGGCACCGGGCCGGCAAAAAGAGATGTAACCCCAGAGGCTACAGAGGCCGTTTGTGATAAAATGATGCCTGGCTTTGGCGAGCTGATGCGCTCAAAAAGTCTTACTTACGTACCGACAGCTACTCTTTCGCGACAAACAGCAGGAATAAGAAATAGAACTTTAATTGTGAATTTACCCGGGAAACCGAAATCCATCAGGCAATGTCTTGATGCGGTCTTTCCGGCAATCCCATATTGCATAGATCTTTTAGGAGGCCCTTTTTTGGAGTGTAACGAAGACGTGATGCAAGCATTTCGTCCTAAAACAACTTAATTTCTAAGGTATGGCACGGATTAAATATTATTACGACACGGAAACCTGTAAGTACGAACGGGTTAGAACACGCAAGAGCGATATTGTTCTGAACGCGCTGGGTTTTCTATCCCTCACCGTTATGATGGCGGTAGGGTTGTTGATCCTGTATGATAATTATTTCGAATCTCCCAAAGAACTAATACTTAAAAACGAAGTAAGGGAACTCGAATTTTATTACGACAAGCTCAACAAGGATGTGGAGCTGATCAGCCAGATCCTCGGCAACATCGAACAGCGCGACGACAATATTTACAGGGTGGTATTGGGAGCAGAGCCTATCGAGAAATCAGTGCGCGATGCCGGTATCGGTGGTGCCGATCGCTATGCGGATATCCGAAAAAAGAATATCGGACATACAGATCTCGTTATCGCCCTGCACGAACGCGTAGATAAAGTGCGCAGAAAACTTTACATAGAATCCAAATCACAGGACGAAGTGGTTCAGCTTGCTGAAAAGAAAGAAAAACTATATGCTTCCATCCCAGCAATCCAACCAGTTGCAAACAAACAATTGATCGCGCTGGCTTCAGGTTTCGGACGGAGGATACATCCGGTGTACAAGGTGAAAAAAATGCACAATGGAATTGATTTCGCGGCAAGCATCGGTACGCCTGTCTATGCCACGGCAGATGGTTCCGTTACAAAAGTTGAAGTGCGTTTCAGCGGATATGGTAAGATGGTTGAAATAGACCATGGCTTTGGATATCGCACCCGCTATGCGCACATGCACGATTTCGCTGTCAAAAGAGGTCAACACGTAAAACGCGGCGATTTGATCGGATATGTAGGCAACACAGGATTGTCGACAGCTCCGCACCTTCATTATGAAGTATTCATCAACGATCAGCGGGTCGACCCTGTCCACTATTTCTTTAACGATCTCACACCAGGAGAATATGAAAAGATCCTGGAACTCGCTTCCGCTGAAAATCAATCGCTTGGAATGTGATAGTGAGTGGTCAGTGGTGAGACCCCCACCTTTGATAAATTAATAGCATTCGTCTCCGCGGAGTCTCCTGTCTCAGGGACTCCGCGGTTGAAGTCCACTATTGTTCGGTAATCGGAGTCCGGCTTGAAATTTGACCTTCGAAGCCGCAGCGTCCACGAGACGTGAGACACTGCGGAGACTGTAAATCCGATCACCCCTGCCAAGAAATAGGTCTTGACGTTGATGTTACATAATTCACGCCGATTTCTCTATCTTCGCTAATCAACCCTGCGAAGAATGAAAAACTGTGCGCTGATAGTTTTCACTGTACT
>JBBDXJ010000168.1:0-4142 GCA_040902445.1 Cyclobacteriaceae bacterium
ATGATCAATACGCCGGGGCAATCTGCCGATCCGCTCAGTCCCTTCTATGGTAACCTGTTTCAGTTGTGGGCCAGAGATGATTATTTTCCTGCTTATTATTCCAGAGACAAGATTGAAGAGGTGACGCAAGAACGGATCTTGATGGCGCCAGGGAAAAGAAAAAACAAGTGAACACAAAAAACTTGCAAAGCCTTTATTCCATACAATTCGAAATCATGAAATCCATGGTCTAGATTATTCGTTTCTTAATGCATCCACTGGGCTATGCGTTCCTGCTCTGATCGTTTGGAAGCTCATAGTGATAAATGCGATGATCAGTGCCAGGCCGCCCGCCAGTGCAAAAACGGTCCAGTCCATCGAAACTTTGTACGCAAATCCCTGCAACCATATTTGCATACCGAACCACCTTCTATATACTAAATTACAAAAAAACCACCTGATTAATAGCCACAAACCTATCTGTGCATATGCGTAAGATTAATTAATTTTTCTTGCCGGAAAATATATGCTAAATATGCCCTATGAAAAAAAATTACTCAAGACGAAAATTCATCAAACAAACTTCGTTGACCGGTCTTGGATTAGGCCTCGCATTACCCCTGATCGCCACTCCTAAATGTTCTCATCCGGCAAACCGCAATCCGGAGGAAACCGAGCCTATCATAGATATCCACCAGCACACCAATTACAGTGGTCGGACAGATGATCAGTTGCTCACGCATCAAAGAACCATGGGCATCACGATAACCATCCTTTTACCATCAGGGAGGCCGTTGAGTTATGGCGCTACCTATTACGGCCTGGCCAATGGACTGCAGGCGAAGGCTACCGGCAACGAGGACTGTTATGCGTTTGCACAAGAATATCCGAAGGAATTTCGTTTCGGCGCCAATGAAGTACCGGGTTTTCCCGGGGCGATTGAAGAAATCGAAAAATATCTGAAGCTCGGCGCACCCATCATCGGAGAACAGAAATTCGGCGTGGAATCCGATTCGCCTGAAATGCAAAAGATCTACGAACTCGCGCAATCCTATAACGTTCCCGTGCTGATGCACTGGCAGCACGGCATGTATAACCGCGGATTTGAACGCTTTCATAAAATGCTTGAAAAATATCCCAAAGTAAATTTCATCGGCCACGCACAGACTTGGTGGGCAAATATCGACAAGGACCACAAGGATCAAAATGTTTTGTATCCCAAAACCAAAGTCACCGCTGGCGGAATTACCGACCGGTTGCTCAGGGATTATCCCAATATGTTCGGTGATGTCTCCGCTGGTTCGGGATTGAATTCGATGCTGCGTGATGAAGATCACGCCAGGGGATTCCTTGAGCGCCATCAGGACAAACTTCTTTATGGCAGTGACTGTTCGGATATCGTTGGCCATGGCCCGGCGTGTCAGGGAGCGCAGACCATCGCGGCTATTCGAAGACTTTCTCCAAGTAAAAAAATTGAACGCAGGATATTGTTCAACAATTCGAAAAAATTGTTTCGCTTATAAAGTGAAGTGTTTTTTTTTTTGGAAATTGGCTCTCCTTTTTCAAAAAAAGTTTTTGCGTGGATCGAAAAGTCGGAATCGTTTGTTTTTGGCTCATTCAATTGACTGCACAAACATTTGCGCGCTGTGTGAGCCTTCACTTGCGTCCTCCTTCCAATTATTTCTCCCGGAAAAAATTTTGATTACTCATTATTTTTCTTACTTTCGGGTACGTACACTATGTTTTATCAATTCGCAATCCGAAAACAACGCATTGATAAAAATAACAACCTATGAAAACGGTCTCAGCGGATCATTATCGGTGCTGTTGGTGAGATTTGCTTTTCGTAAATGCAAGACTTTTTCCAGACTCGCGCGTAAGTTTCTTAGGTTGGATTTACACATGTTAATGCGCTGTAAATGGGTATACACCCGTTTACGATGGTGGTTGCAGATGCGCAGTGTTTTTAAAAGAGCCGACAGCAGTTTTCTGATTGATCCTGCGACAACGAAAAACACCGCCCATCTTCTTCATGCAGAAGTAAAGCGAATCAGAATTCCTGATACGCTTCCAGGAACACGAAAAAATATCGGGGTTGTCATCCGTCGGCAGAAATTAATGAAAAACAAATTCCTACTGCGATTATTTTTGTCCGCGTTGATCATCGCGACGCTGAACGCGAATGTTCTTCATGCTCAAAGGATCTACGGTGGTTATTACACGGCTGAAAGGGTTAACAATCTGCGGAACAATTGTGAACGCCACGAATGGGCACGAAAACTAAGAGAAAGAACCAGTCGTGCAGCGGCAGAGTGGGTCACCATTTCGGATGAGGAACTTTGGGCTATGGTGCCTGGCCAGGATCTGCCGCGCTGCATTGATGTTACTTTCCACCGGCTCGACTCGGGGTCAACATCATCGGGCTGCCTGAGTTGCGGGAATGAGATCAAGCAATTTGGCAACTATCCGTACGAACCCGATTGTAAAAATAAACCCTGGAAACTGACCTGCCCTTCCTGTCAATCCGTTTTTCCCACCAACGATTTTGAAAAGTATTACCTCAGCGCCATCGACCAACATGGATTGTTTAATCCGGCCACCGGTGACAGAAGTTTGCTGTATAACGAACAACACCCGGACCCCAGCGATCCGCTGCACAAATTTGGTGTGGACGATGGTTTTGGGTACATCGACAAAAATGGAGGAGCCCATCGATACATCGGATACTATGTCTGGAAATACTGGACGTTCCTCAACAATGGATTGGAAGCGCTTGCCGATGCGTTTTTGTATACGGGTGAAAAACGTTATGCCCACAAAGCTGCCATCCTACTCGATCGCATCGCAGACGTTTACCCCGACATGGACTGGAAGCCGTATGCAGATCGCGGCTTTTACCACTCTGATGGGGGCACTTCTCTGGGAAAGATCGGGGGGTCCATCTGGGAATGCGGCATCGCTCAGAAGTTTGCTGATTCCTATGGCAAAATCCTCAGTGGAACCCAGGAGTCTCCCGAACTTTATGCTTTTCTGAAACGACAATCTGAAAAATATAAATTGCCCAATCCAAAAGGTACGCGCTACCTTTTTGTTAAAAATATTGACGAGCGGATACTTCATACCGCTTTTGACGCTGTGCTTTCCCGCCAGATCCGCGGCAACCAGGGGATGCATCAGTTAACGGTGGCGATGTGTGCTATTGCATTAAACACCGAACCAAAAACAACGGAGTGGCTGGACTGGCTATTTGCTCCGGATGGCGGTGCGATTCCCGGATTGATGGTCAGCAAGCTTGACCGCGACGGCACCTCGGATGAAGGGGCGCCAAATTATGGATTTATGTGGGGACATCTTGTTACACAACTGGCGGGTTGGCTTGCGGCATATCCCGCCTACACGAAAAACAATATTTTCAAGGATTATCCCCAGCTCAGAGCATCCTTTCTTACAGCGTACCGGATGTCGGTATTGGGCAGAGCCATTCCCAACATGGGCGACTACGGGGCTACGGGGTTGGTGAGCAATAATCAGGCAGACCCGGAATTCATGGCGCAGGGATTCTATTATACCAGGGATCCGGAGATCGCAATCGCCGCCTACCGCGCCAACGGCAACACTGCGGAGGGATTGGGCCTCAATATATTTTCTCAAGATCCCGATGCATTGAGCCACGAGATAAAACAGATTGCTGAAAAAGCCGGACCCCGGCCTGTCGGCGGTTATCTCATGAGTGGTTTTGGAATGGCGTTGCTGGAAAATGGAAGTGGTGCTTCAGGTGTGGCCCTGGTGAGCAATTACGGAAGGACTATCAAACATGCGCACACGGATATGCTCAACTTTGATCTTTTCGCGTTCGGTCACTGGCTGACACCCGATCATGGTTATCCGGAGTTTGCAACCCTGTGGCCTTCGACTCTCGAATGGACGGGGAGTACAATTTCTCACAACACCGTATTTGTCAACAAGGAGCCGCAGAAGGAAGTATGGGGTGGAAACGCCGTTCTCTTCAAGCAGCTAAAAGGATTTGGCCTCTTTGAACTCGATGGAAAAAAAGCCTATCCCGATATTGAAACTTATAGCCGTACTATGTTTCTCATAGGGGGAATGGATGCAGTCAAGAGAGACAGCAATCATTATGTCGTGGATATTTTTCGGGTGAAGGG
>JBBDXJ010000169.1:0-27613 GCA_040902445.1 Cyclobacteriaceae bacterium
ATTCATGCCGGTAAATTACAATTCAGACAAAAAATTACCAACTTGATTGAAATGTCCTGCCGGCAAATTAACAATGGTTGCCTCACCAGCTGGTGCATTGGCATTTAGGTGGATTTGGGCGACTATGCAATGGAATTTTTTCTCATCTGGGTTTCACCCATAGGCTTCTGGATTCTGCACCCAGAATAAACAGGCTGACAGAGGAGGGGTAGGGGCTGGAAATCATTTATATTTAGGCATGACCGCACACAGAAAAATAACCGCCGATCTTCTCGGAAATGAGTTGGTGTTTACCACTTCGCGCAGCAGCGGACCTGGTGGTCAGAACGTTAACAAGGTAAATTCAAAGGTTACGCTTCAATGGGATGTGGGAAAATCTGCGGTGACCACGCCGGAAGAAAAAAATGTGCTCCTTCAGAAGTTGTCTTCAAGGCTGACCCGCGAAGGAATCTTAATGCTCAGTGCGCAGGACAGCCGTTCGCAGATCCAGAACAAGGAAGCAGTCATCGAAAAGTTCGGGAAGATCCTGGCTAAAGCCTTTGAAAAGAAAAAAGTGCGTAAAGCAACCAGGCCTTCAAAACGCGCCGTTCAGAATCGGATCAAAAAGAAGAAGGAACAATCTGAAAAAAAGCAATGGCGTAGGAAGATGTGAAAGGCAGGTCTAAATGCCGGTTACTTGAAATTGAACCTGTATTAAACCTGCATTTAACCCCTGGTCCCGGGTTACAATTCGCTAGTCAAAAAACCACTAATGTTTTCGGAGTTTTCCGATGGTGCTTTCGAGGCTTTTAACCAATTTATCGATTGCGCCGCTCACGGCTATATCTATGCTTTCTGCGTTGTGAGAAACAACCACAGGCTTTAGGCCTTTAAGCCTCGCTTCAAGGAGGCAACGTTTATCATCGCCGCCCTCTTTGTGGGCGTTCTCATCGCTGAGATGTACTTCAACACGGGTGATGAGGTCTTCAAAACGTGCCAGTTCATCCTGCAGTGTTTCTGTAAGATAGGCGGACAAACGGGCACTGCCTTCAATATTGTTGTCTGTGTTAATCTGGATGTGCATGATCTGAAAGTTATATCTAAGAATGTGAGTAGTCAAAATTTTGCGATCAACGAGATCTGGATTTCGGGAAAAATATAAGGTATTGCGGAAAAAATTTATTGAAACTATTTCTGAGGTGCATACAAGCAAAAAAAATCGTTCCGGGTTGTTTAGTGTTTTCGCCGTCTTAATAAGTTAGTCATTTTTCTCCATTTTTTCAAGGAATCGTGGGGAATAAAGGGAGTCTCCGGGGTGTGATGCGTTGTAAAAGATTTCCTGTTTGCCGAGGTCATAATTTCCACCGTGCCAGTGACAATAGAAAATTGCCGGGTACGGTGCCTTCCCGGTTTTGGGTATCAGGAGATACCCCGGAACCGTGGCTCCGGCGCCGTTGTCAAATTCAAATTTTTCAACAGTGTACGCGGGCTTTTCTTCGCGTGAGAGAATGCGAACATCAGGGACCGTTTGCCTGGAGGGAAGTTTACCCATCACCTGGATCAGCGTTTCGCGCACCGCCGTTCGCTTTCGCTGCCAGGTTTCAAGGTCTGCCGGTACGGTAAATTCTGGCACGCTGCTAGGAGTTTGTTGTGCCAAAGTTACCAGGGGAAACAAAATTCCAAAGAGATAGAGGATTGCTTTCATGCAGCAACCTAATGATATGAGCCCGATGAGTCAATGCCTTTTTGAAAAATTAATCAGGGAAAAGAGGAGGGAAGTGGGCAAAAAAAAACGGAAAACAAACCAATTTCTTGACTGTTCCCCGTCTTAGCAGAGCATTAACCGTAGCTAACGTCAGCCCTATGGGTTTCTAAGGAATAAAACCGCACAGCGATCTTTCGATACTGTGAACAATTTCGAAATTCACGCCAGGTTTCCCGAAGGTGCCTTCTCGTGACACAATCATCCCACACCGGCTTTTTTGTTTTTACCTCCCGTAGGAAATAAAAGGTTTGTTTTTCCAGTGAGTTTGACCAATCCGCTAAAAACGACTTAGTGATATGAAGTTACTTCGTTCGCGAATCTGAGACAACAATTGTTGATAAAAGTAGTGCACAACTTTTCCACCAGGTTATGCACATTTATATTGTTAACAATTTACTCCTCCCCTTGATCCTAAAAAAAACAGTGATTTTTTACTCGCGTTAAGATTATTTTGCAATCACCTTTTCGTTGAAGTAATAATTCCAGGTAACTTTTCTTATTTTATGAGTGGCTCTGGCGCCTCCGGCATTAAAACTTTATTCTAACCGCGTACGGCAGCTTCAATATTTTAACGAAACCAGAATGATCGGTACCATCAGAGCAAATATCAAAATTGGAATGTTGGTAAAAATTGTTTTAAAAAAGGATCAGCGTTCAGGTGTTGTAACAGAGGGCCGCGTTCAGAATATATTGACCAGCGCGCCAAAACACCCCCACGGAATTAAGGTACGTCTTCAGGATGGCCAGGTGGGAAGAGTAAAGGAAATCGCGGCAGAAGGAAACAATTGATCTTTAAAATTCATTTTGAGCCATTGTACAAATCTGCGATCTTGAAAAAAATGAAAAAGAAAGAATGCCCGTCTTGTGCTATGGAAATTGATGCTGACAGCAAACAGTGCCCGGTCTGCAATTATGAGTTTCCCTCTGCGAATTCCGGGCTAAAATGGGCGGCTTTACTGCTCGCCTTACTGTTTTTATTTTACCTGATATTTTTTTGAGTCATTCATTGAAATTATTGAGGTACTGAATGAAAAGCAATACGGTTTCCTTCAGTGTCGACAATTACCGTCATATACCCATTCTCCGGAGAAATCTGTGTTTTCGGAACCACGATCTTTCCTCCTGCCTTTTCAACTTTATCAAGAACTTTCTGCACGTCCGGATTCGCATTGAGGTAGATCAGCGGACCATCCGTCGCCGAAGGTTTGTAAAATCCTTCGCTGTAAACGAGGGCACCACCAATTCCCGATTGATCCTCAACGGGAAACATGAGCATTTTAAAATTCTCCAAATCCAATGGTGTCAGGGTGATATCCAGGATTGTTTCATAAAACTTCTGAGCCCTGTTTAAATCTTTTGCAGGAATCTCAAACCAGCTGAGGGCATTTTTTTGAATCATGATCTTAAGATTTGAATGAAATATTAAGAAAAAATCACGACAAAGGTTGACCTCGCGGATATTTTTTTCTCCGGTTTCCGGTATACCACCCTAATTACGGTAGCAAGCTCGGCCAAATTATAGGGTTCATTGGTACGAAGACTGTGAACCGTTATTTTGCATTCCAAACGCTTACCACTTCAAAACCATGAAAGCATACATTATTGTAGATGTTAAGATCACAGACCCTTCGCGCTACGAAGATTACAAAAAACTAACTCCCGGCTCACTGGTTCCCTTTGATGGGAAATTTGTTGTGCGCGGCGGACAATGTGAAACCCTGGAAGGATCATGGAAACCGGGGCGCCTTGTAGTACTTGAATTTCCCTCCCTGGAGAAGGCCAGGGCCTGGTGGTCATCTGAAGGTTATACCCCGGCCAAAGCGCTGCGACAAGCAGCTTCCATCACACAGATGATCGTCGTTGAAGGTGCGACATAAGGTCGAAGCCGCGCGGGCATATATTTTTATAATAAAAGGGTATGATAAAAATAGTATTGACCATAGCGGCTTTTATTTTGCTTGCCCTGACGACGGCATTTTCCCAGAATGACTCTACCCGGTACATCAACGGTTTGCCAGTGAGTGAAGATGATACGGTCGGACAATTTCCGCAACAGGACCTCGGCGCGAAGAATAAACTTATTGCTGTTGAAGTAAACGATTTACCTCCGAAACTTCTGGATGTGTTGAAAAAAGAAGAACAATATCACGGTTGGCAGGACTCGACCATATATTTTGAAAAAAATACAGGTATTTATCATGTCCCGGTAAAATACGAGGAAGGAGTGAAAATTTTTGGCTTAAACGAAAACGGAGACCCGGTTAGTTTTCGTGAGGTCACGCCCCGCCCGGACTAGTATTAGCGTGTTAATGTTTTCTGAGTAACTCAAGATATTTTTTGTCCAGTTTATGTCCATGCCATTCTTCGTATACGACATCGGTTCGTCTGGAGTCCAGAATGCCGAAATCTCCGATAAATTCCCAAACAGCAAAGCCGATTTTATTATCCGTGAGAATATCGAGCACATCACTGAACCAGGCGAGGAAGACATCGTGCGGAGTCTTGTTCCAACATCCGCATTCACCGCAGTGAACGCCTACGCCTGACTTTGCCAGTTCGATCCACGGCTTATAATATTCCTCCAGCAGGGCGCGGCTCAAATATCGGTCGCCGACTTGGCCTGGCCACTTTGGTTCTGGCAGCGAGTCCGGATCCTTGTTTGCCTACGGTGCTTTATAGTGGGAGATTAGTCCCGGGTTATACCCCCTGCAACTCTGGGCAATGTCCAGATCGGTGATTTCCGGAATCACAGTGTTTCCGACGTTATTGCCATCCGCAATAATGAGATATTCGGGATTTTCTTTTCTGATTGCTTCCGAAGCGGCTAAAGCAAGTTTCCGGTACAACGTTCCCGGTACTGCGCCGCGTTTTGAATGTTGATCATTCATATCTTCGCGCATGCTCGGTTCGTTCAAAAGGTCAAAACTTATTTTCCCGGAAGACAGATGTTTATAACGTTTGGCCCACATGTTCCAATGGAAACAGAAAGCGTCAAGCGCTTCCTGATCCTGCCATAGATTATACGGTTCGTTAAACCCGGCATTGACACAATAGCCCGGAGCGCGGTGCAGGTTTAAACTAACATGCATGTTGAATTTATGCGCCATGGATACGAGTTGGTCGATGCGGTCCACATTTTCTTCTTTGATCTTATAAACATCTTCCGGCGTGATATTCTTACTGCGATCAATGTCGAGATAATATGGGTAAGCCATAGGTATTCGTACGAAATCAAATCCCCAGTCGTGCATCCACCGAAGATTGTCTTCCGTCGTTTGTTTTCGCGACCGTTCGGGATCCGGTGAGAAAAAGTCAAGCAGATTAAAACCCCTCCACCGCGGAAGCGGATTCTCTTTTGCGTTACCCAACGCCATGTTTCCATAGAGGCTGACAGTAGTAGCCGCAAAAGCAGTCTTCGTTATAAAATCCCTGCGTTTCATTATAAAAATATTTATTCTAAGAATTCATTGTGGATCCCGGGGCAACAGCGCCTGCGGTATTTTTTGTATATGATCTATGGTGATATTTCTGTAAAAAATTTCAGCACCTTCTGACTGGATCTGGATCTTACCATTCGTAAGCGGTGAACTGCCGTCAGCGCTCTCCTGGCGGAGGTTGTAAAGGACCATGTTCACTACTCCGTTTACAACGTGCACGCTGGTGTCTCCCATACAATACAGGTCAATGGTATTCCATTCGCCGGAAGTTTTTTCAGCGTCGGGATTCTTGATACAATGTCTGCCGATCGGGGTTTTGTCTCTAAACGTTAACAAAGGACCAGTAGGATCATATAGGTATTGATTCTCACTTTTTTCGCGGACGGGAATGTCGGCAAAGGCCCCTGCTACTCCCCAATAATCTCCGCAGTCTCCTTCCTGAATTTGAAATTCCTGGGAACGCATCCAAAAGTTACCGTCGCCGGCATGGCGCCCTACCGCATGGTACAGGAGCCCACTGTCGCGCGCGCTGTTTTTTTTCGGATGCCATTTCTTTTCTCCCCATTTGAACTCAAGTCGCAGGTGATATTTTTCATAGGCTTCCTGAGTCGAAATCCCACCAAAGTGTTCACCTGAAATTCGAATGGCACCTTTACCATCTGTCTTTGCCACGGTAAATACGCCTGAATGGTCGGCGTTCAGTCCCGGAGCTTTCCCCGTAAACTTTTTCTGCAGCGTATCATACGGCGGTCCGAGATAAGTATCCCAGCCTTTAAGATCTCTTCCATTAAACAGTGATTTAGTTCGGCGCTGATCGGGCGACGGTGAGATAATTGCAAAAATCATTACTAATCCTGCACATAAGGTTTTCATAGCTGAAAGGTTAATAGCGCGCTAATAATGATAAGAAAAATCGGATTGATCTGCTAGTACCAGCCGCTTTGTTTCCAAACGTGGAAAATTTGTGGTTTGAAGGCGGCACAGCCGGTTTCCAATGGCATAGGCACAAACTTTTATGCCAGTGTACCATGCAGGAAATCGTCATATAACTCTGCAACAGTAAGGGAGTATACGCACATACGATTTCTATACTTATTAAATAAATCCAAAAAAAATAAAAAAAAGAATCTTATGTTTTTTGATGTCGGCGCTGA
Source organism: Cyclobacteriaceae bacterium (assembly GCA_040902445.1). Classification (GTDB taxonomy): domain Bacteria; phylum Bacteroidota; class Bacteroidia; order Cytophagales; family Cyclobacteriaceae; genus Chryseosolibacter. Next base: position 6,336 of record JBBDXJ010000169.1, read on the forward strand.
TGCTAACATTGGTGTCTTGTGGTACAAAAGATGGCCGCGAGGATAGTACCGAAGTGGCTGAAGATCAAAATGAAGAACAACTTGATAACAAAGCCGAGGATGACGCCGAATTCGCCGTTGAAGCGGCTGACGGAGGTGTGTTGAAAGTGCAAGCGAGTACCCTCGCTTTGACTAAGGCGACTTCGCCACAGGTAAAACAATTCGCGCAGATGATGGTGGATGATCACACCAAAGCCAACAACGAACTAAAAGCTTTGGCACAACAAAAAAATATTATGTTGCCAACGGTTTTGGGCGATGCACACCAGCATAAATTAGACAACCTCGGGGAGAAGACCGGCGCTGAATTCGATAAAGAATATATGGATCTGATGGTAAAGGATCACAAGGAAGCTATCGATGAATTCGAGGACGCGGCCGAAGATGATGAGGATGCTGAAATTAAATCATGGGCCTCTTCCAAACTCCCGGGCTTGCGTCAACACCTCGAACACGCTGAACGCACACAGGAAACGGCTAAGGACAACAAAAATCAATAGTAGATCTTACTAAAAAAACCTCCGGTGACGAACGCTGGAGGTTTTTTTATGCCCTTTCCTGTCCGTTTCCCGTCAAATAAAACCGAATCAGCAGATTGCTCCAATCGGTAATTAAGCATTACTTTTGATCAATGGCGACCCCTACTTTAGACGTGATGTTGGGTATTAAATATCCAATCATCGTTGCACCGATGTTCCTCATTTCCAATACAAGGATGGTGAAAGCTGCCCTTGACAACGGTGTGAGTGCAGCTTTTCCGGCTTTAAATTATCGCACCGACCAGGAATTGCGCGCGGCCATCGCCGAAATCAAATCGGCTTCTAATAAACCTTTTGGTGTAAACCTTATCGTAAACCGATCGAATCCAAAATACAAAAGTCACTTGCAAACTTTGCTGGACCTGAAAGTGGATTATATCATCACTTCATTGGGGAATCCGAAGGAGGTAATTGAAAAATGCCGTCCACTGGGAATAAAAGTTTTTTGTGATGTGGTGGATCTTATCTACGCCAAAAAAGTGGAAAACCTGGGAGCAGACGCAGTGATCGCTGTTAATAACAGAGCAGGAGGACACGCAGGCAGTTTGTCGCCAAAGGAACTGATCGGAGTCTTGAAAGAGAATTGTGGTATCCCGATTATTTCTGCAGGTGGTATCGGAAAGGGAGAGGATCTTGTGAAGGTGATGGAGTGGGGCGCGGCAGGAGCATCCATCGGTACTATCTTTATTGCCTGTGAAGAGTCGGATGTTTCTCCCAACTACAAGCAGGCAATGATTCAGTACGGTGAGAAGGATATAGTAAGAACTACGAAATTGTCGGGCTCACCCCTGACGGTGATCAACACTCCTTACGTCCAGCAGTTGGGAACAAAAGCAAATGTTCTGGAATGGTTACTTCATAATAATAAAAGCCTGAAAAAATATGCGAAGATGCTCATAGCCCTTCGCGGGATGAAGGCCGTGGAGAAAGCCGCGTTTGGCGCTACCTACAAAACCGTTTGGTGTGCGGGCCCTGCGATTGAATATGTTAAGGAAATTCTGCCGATGAAAGTAATTTTACGAAACCTGGTGAAGGCCTTTGAGGAAGCCAGGCAGGTAACACATTAGTTCTGTATCGAAAAAGCATCGTATGAAGGCAGCCTCTTTAAATGAGATCAGAAAACAATTAAATACGCTTGACTCGCAAACCCTGGAACAACTCTGCTCCACCCTTGCGCGCTACAAGAAAGAAAACAAGGAGTTGCTTACCTATTTACTTTTTGAAGCACACGACGAACACGCCTACATCACCAATGTTAAAGCTGAAGTTGACGTTTTTTTCGAAACACTTCCGAAGGGCAATGTTTATTTTATTAAGAAAAGTATCCGTAAAATACTCCGGTTTATTAACAGACAGATAAGATATTCCGGAATCCCCGCCACGGAACTGGAGGTCCGGATATATTTTTGCCTCAGGATGAAATCCGCCGGAATTCCCCTGCACCCGGGCACGGTGTTGTTTAACCTTTATCAGCAACAACTCAAAAAAATCCGCAGCGTGTTGTCAAAACTTCCCGAAGATCTTCAGTTCGATTACGAAAGGGACTTGAGTTCGATCGGTGAAAGTTCAAAGTCTGGAATTTAAAGAATAAGACCGTTCCAGGTTAATTCCTTTTTAACATACAGGCTAGCAACGAGTCAGCGTGGAGTCAACTTTTTCGGCGCTTTTGCGCAGGAGGGTCGACTGTCAACTGACTAGTTAAAGTGATACAATAAGATCACCGTTGCGGAAAAAGCCGGCTTTGGATTGCCTTTGATTTCCAACTCTGCATCCAGTTCGGCTTTGGTAATACCGCGGAGATTGGTGAGGGAGGCTAGTTTGACCTTTAACCTTACTTCACTGTCTACTACGACGGGTTGATTGAATTTTAACTTGTCAAGTCCGTAGTTGATCAGCATTTTTATGTTGTGAATGTCGGCAATCTGGTTCCATAGATATGGCACAAGCGATAAAGCCATATACCCGTGGGCTATTGTTTTCTTGAATGGACTTTCTTTCGCAGCGCGATCGACATCGATGTGTATCCACTGGTAATCCAGTGTGGCATCCGCGAATTGATTGATCTTCGATTGCTCTATCTTCAGGTAATCTGAAACACCCATGGATTTTCCAACGTATTGTTCAAATTCCTCGAAGCTTCCGATTGATACTTTGCCCATAGGGTCACCGATTATTTATATTAATGAATTGAGCTACGCACTATTGCCATTTATCAGCATATGAGTGGTCTCTGCCATGGTACCGCCCGTGTGCCTGCAGCCTGAATTTCCTCAGGCACGCAGTAAATAGCCAAATTAAATATTTTGCCTAACTCCAGTTACTAAATAAGGATTTATATAACTCAAATACAACGATATGAGACCATTTTAAAACCTCCTCAGATTTTGCATTCCATGATTATTTTCCTCCTTATATGGTTTGCTGCATGTTGAATGGCGGATTCCGGGGAGGTTTCCTGGTCAACAAGCGAGATCACTTTCTGGATTCCATAAGCCTTCGTTTCTTCTTCGGAGACGTCGCATTTGCCACAAACTGCGATAACCGGTTTACCGGCATTCCTGGCAAGCCTGATGACCTCCGAAACCACCTTGCCGGAAAACGACTGATCATCTATTTTACCCTCTCCGGTGATAATGAGATCGGCGTTGTTTATTTTCTCAACAAGCTGCGTATTTTTAATAATGTAGTTGACACCTTTTTCCATGGTGGCATTGAGAAACACCTTTGCTCCTGCTCCCAAACCGCCTGCAGCACCTGCGCCGGGAAAATCGACAGATGTTTTTAGATATTTGTGGACAACCCTTCTGAAATTCCGCAGGCCGCCATCGAGTAATTCAACTGCCTGTTTATCGGCTCCTTTTTGCGGACCATATACGTGGGCAGCTCCCGTCGGCCCGTATAAGGGGTTAGTGACATCGCATAAAGCCACCACCTGCACTTTTTTCAGCAGCAGATTTACAGAATTTGTTTTTATATGGTGAAGGTGGATCAGGTTTTCACCCGTTGGCTTCAGGTCTTCTCCGCCAGCATCACAAAACCCGTAACCCAGGGCGCTGGCCATGCCTATTCCCGCGTCATTTGTTGCACTTCCTCCAATGCCGAGAATAATTTTATTTACCTTTCGGTCTATGGCGTCCCGAATCATTTCGCCGGTTCCAAGCGAGGTTGTGGCCAGTGGATTTCTTTCTTCCGGTTTGAGTAAGGTAAGTCCTGAAGCAACTGCCATTTCAATAAAGGCCGTATCCCTGTCCTTTGATATACCATAACGCGCGGTGAGATGATTGAACAACGGTCCGTGAACTTCAATTTCCACATACGTGCCATTGCTCCATTCTGTCAAAAGATCGCAGGTTCCTTCTCCACCGTCGGCCAGTGGTACGGATTGAATGCGAGCATTCGGGTTGACCTCAAGTAGTCCTGACGTAATTGCGTTGCAAACTTCGCGTGCATTCAGCGAACCTTTGAACTTATCTGGGCAAATGAGGATGGTCAAGGCAGGTTTATTTGTGCAAAAAAATACGGGAATATTTTGGTAATTGAAACGGATATTCACCAGGGTGTGATAAATTTAAAAAGAATTCCCTCGATAGTTCCGGCATCCGGAGTGAACCCGAGGGCTATTTAAACCACCGGAAATTATGCCTGCTCAAAAAACGACTTTCCGATACCAGACCAGGCTATCTCCAATTGAAGCTGTTTTTATGAAAACGGCAATTTTTCTACCGAAAGAAATTATCCGCCAGTTACCAAAAGGAAGAGTCCGGGTACAGGGTACATTTAACAAGGTGCCATTCGCGCTGGCAGTTCAGCATCTGCAAGACGGGTCGCGCTTTTTTTCTGTGAGCGGACCTTTGCGCAAAGCCGCACACATAGAAGTAGGTGATAAGGTGGATGTTTTTTTTAGACTCGTCGATCCGGACAATCTGGATATTCCGGAGGAGCTTGAGGCTGTACTGGACCAGGATGAAGTCGCCAGGAATGCGTGGGAGAAATTAACGACCGGCTACCAGCGCAGTTTAATTCATTACATCACTTCTGTAAAAAATGTTGATAGCCGAATAAAACGGACTATTGAACTGCTGGAGCGGGCAAAGGCTGGATTGTTACAGGGTCAAAAAAAGCGGACTGGATAAGAACACTTTGGCAAAACCCGGAGTGGGACACTCCTTTACTTTTTAACAAAGATGAAAAGTTTGTTTTTCCTGCCTGCCACTTTATGAATAAGCTTGATGGTTTTAAGGTGAAGACCCTGTGATTGCAGATGAGAAATGATCTCATGTTCCAGGTAAATGGGAGTCCTGCATCCCTGGTGAAAATCGCCTGGTCTTCGTGCTAAAGCTTCTAAAATTACAATTTGCCCGCCGGGTTTCAGAAGTGAGACAGCGTCTGACAACATTTCTTGCCTGTGCTTAAAATGATGGTAAGTATCAATAATGAGTACTTTGTTGAAAGCGTTCGACGGCAGACCGGTGGCGTTTTCTGTCCCTTTGACATAATGGAATTGATGCGATACTTTTTTTTGAGCTGATTTGGAGAAGTGGACTAAGGCCGAGTCAAATGGGGCGCGGTTCCAAACCGCGCTGTCAATGTCCTCAAGGTAAAAAGTAAGGCTATCTGCATACATGGATAGTGCGGCGGCAAACCACCCGTCAGCCGTTCCAATATCGGCGATGGTATCCCCTGGGCGGAAGGATACTTCGCGGGCAATCGACTGGGCACTCAGGTTTTTAGATTTCCAGAAAGTATCGAGTTTTTTTTCAAGTCCTGGCTTTTTTTGGGCAGGAGCTACCAGGGCGGTAAGAATAAAGAACAACAGGAGGCCTTGACGGGTCATAGGTGCGGTTTTTAATAAACGACGCAAGGCCGAAAAGAGTATAACCTGCCTCAGAGAAGCAGGTTATATTTAAAAACATCGCCAAGTGAGTGGTGAGTTGTCAGTCTGTGGCTGCAAAGGGCCAATCTTCCTTGCTCACCTCCCAAACCCTAATGCCAAATGTCAACCGCCAAACCACCCCACACCCTCACTTTTACCGATGTCCCATCTTGCTATGGCCCACTCCAGGCCGTGGCTTTAGAAGGTCTAATCTCTTGTGAATTCTATTTCAATTCTATCGTTCAGATTTGCATTCGGGCTTGTTCCTTTCACCAGCATATCACTGCCACCCCATGAAAAGATCCTCGAACGGCTCGCATCAATACCATTGTCTACCAGATAGGCGCGGATGGTTTCGGCGCGTATAGCGGTCAGGTCTTTGGCCGATCCCGCCACTTTTGCTGACCCGGCCACATCGAAATAGTTTTTGTTAGCGCCAAGCGCAATAATTTCACGCTTGTTTTTTCCGTTGCAATGCGCGTGAATCGTTATCTCATAATACGGATTGATGTGCATCATTTTTACAAGTTCCTCAAGGTCAGCCTGAGATGATTTGCGCATTACCGCGGCATCTTTGTAGAAGGATACGTTGTGCATAACCGAAACATCGCCTTTCTCCACTCTTTCCAGTTTATAAGGAATCACCCACGCACCCTGTGCGTCTACATAGGCTTCCTCGTCTGTAAGGGTTGGGTCAGCATAATCGATGTATTTGTGAATTTCTTTGTAACCGAACAATCCGCAAACAACCGCCATGGGTTTTGCGCTCTGACCCGGCATTAGAAGATCGACGAACATACTGGAATTGTAGGCAGCGAGTTCACGTCCATTTTCAAAATCTAAGTGGTGGACTACTCCCGGCAGAACTTTGCCTTCTGGCGATTCAATATTGAATTTAAAGTATTTGCCCACTGGTTTGGGTGGTACATTTCCCGCCGCAGTAGCAAGGGAGGCCGCCGAAGCAGAGCCGCTCGAGGACGCGCCCTCGACCAGCACTTCATTTTTACTGGCTGGGTCTGCCGCGTCCATAACCAGATTTCCGGAAAATTGACCTTCAAGCTTGTTCTCAAAAACAGAAGATATTCCTGTTGCTTTTAATGCTTCGATTTCCTTTTTTAAGTGTAAAGTTTTTGAAATAGCGCTCTCTTTATCGGAAGTTTTTAAAACGTAAAGATGTAACGCTCTTTCTTTTTCGGATACGGTATAGGAAGTATCCATATCCTGACCCGGAAGATAACCTTTGAATTCGCTTGCATTTTCATCAGCCGCAAACGCCCCGATCACCACATAATAGTGCTGCGAACAAGCAATCCATGGACTGCTTAAAATAGCTGCAACGCATGCAGCCTTTAAAATTATTAACCTCATAAAATAAAAGATTTGATTGAACTACCCGGGACCACATTTCACCCCACCAGCAATATTTAAATTCTCGTGCCAATTGCCGGTCCTTCATCTTTGTAAACAAGCGCACACGGCCGCTCATACAGCCGCCAGGAAGTGATGTATATATTTTTTTTCAGTCACCTGAACCAACGATACAGATTCAGAAGCAGGCGTTAGCAATTAAGAGCAAGCGTGCGTGAGCACTGGGTCCTGATGCGATTCGCCTTTCCCTCCAAAAAACGGATGAATGTATTCCGACAGATAGTTCAACCGTGAATTAAGTTCACTGACCCCTACTATGGGTGATCTATCGGAAAAAAATGAAATTGCGAGCTACGAGTGAAACAATATCCGCTGCGTTGATTTCAAAATTTCCAAAGTATTTTTTGTAATGCACGTATTTCAACATTCGAGTCGGTTCTTGTGGTGGTGCTATGTACTATTTTTCTCAATTACCTGAATACCAAAAGATAAATCTCGCTTTTGTATATTTTCTTCCCCCAACGAAGAATGATTTTTCCCCCTGAAACTCCACAATGATGAAGCGTCCGGAGCGACTAAATCTCCGCTGGTAGAGAACGTTGAGATTTTGTTTTTACGCCTGCTTGCCAAAAGCTTTTGTTTTTTTCAATTATATGGTATATGGTTGAATTTTTTGCGGCTCAACTTTGTCATTGTAATCACTGGTTGGAAAATTGGTATCGCTTTGAACAGTTCACAATGGAACGAATGAACAGCGGGTATATTTTTTTTGTTTAAACAATAATGAAATTAAATGTTCAATAAATAAATAACTATGGCACAAAGAAAGAGTCAGGGACAGGGCGGAACCTCTAATCGTGGTTTCGCTTCGATGAACCAAGAGCAGCAACGTGCGATTGCTAGGAAGGGAGGGGAAGCTGTAAGTATGAATCGTGCTCATATGGCTGAGATAGGTAGAAAAGGGGGAGAAGCTAGCGGACAAAATCGAAGGAACGCAGCGAACCAAAATAGAATGAACCAGGAGAATCAGGCTAACCCGGGAAATCAGGTTAACCAGGGCAATCCTTCCGGTGAAAACCGCGAGCGGTAATTCTCTTACTTAGAACAACATGAATTGATCAAAATGTCTCAGGCCTCCTGAGACATTTTGTTTTTTCTATGACGAGCAGTATTCAAAACGTTGTTTTTATGTCGAATCAGGCGAGATGTTTATTTTCTTTCCCTATTCCCTTTTCTGTAGATGAAACTCCGCAGGAATCTTAACGAGATTACAATTTAGGTACTGGCATAATATTGTTTAATAGCGGGGAGTTGTGCTATCAGATGAGGAATAAGCGGGGAAAGGAAATTTATGGCACCGAAGGGGATAAGAGGAGCAAACAGTGGAGCAAAAGGTTTTGCTTCCATGGATGAAGAAAGGAAAAAACGTATTGCAAGTGAGGGCGGCCTTGCTTCCGCAAGAGGAAAAAATACTTCCAATCGCGGATTTGCATCAATGGACAAGAACAAACAACGTGAAATATCAAGTATGGGCGGAAAAGCTTCAAGGAGTACACAAGGCACTTCCCCCGCAAGACATGAAGAGGATGCTGAACAAAAGGGTATTAAAAGTGAAAATGGTGCTTCGGTAAGAGATCTGAACTCACTGCAGGACGAAGATAACCTTGAATCTGAAAGGACACAAGGTTCACTTGCCTACAGTGAAACTGACGAGGATGAAGATGAGGGGATTAGGTGATGGAAATCTTGGTCGCAGCACTCGTGGAGATGTGTTAGGGAAATAATATCAATGCAAACAGCATCTGATCAGGGGCAGCCTCAAAAGGGCTGCCTTTCTTTTTTCCAGCAGGCCGGTTTTAAGCAATCTTATTTTATTCACTCCCGCATTGTATTTTTGCCGGATGTCCTATCCGGTTCTCTCAATAATCTCAGAGGTAAAAGAAAAGTTAACTGACAAAAGGTTGGTGATCCTGGAAGCTCCTCCCGGAGCAGGAAAGTCAACGGTATTGCCGCTTCACTTCATTGATGAGCCCTGGCTTGCGCAAAAAAAGATCATTATGCTGGAGCCACGTCGTTTGGCCGCACGCTCCGTAGCGATGCGCCTCGCAGACATGCTGAAGGAAGAAGTCGGACACACCATTGGATACCGGGTCAGGTTTGAAAATCGCATTGGCAAAAATACCAGGCTCGAGGTGGTCACGGAAGGTATTCTTACGAGGATCATTCAAAACGACAACAGCCTGGAGGGCATTGGTCTTGTCATATTCGACGAATTTCATGAACGCAGCTTGCAGGCCGACCTGGCTTTAGCCCTCTGCCTCCAGGTTCAGCAGGTACTTCGGGAGGATCTCAGGATAATGATAATGTCTGCAACCCTGGATGGGGATCGATTGTCCGAGGTCTTAAATGCTCCCGTCATCAGAAGTACCGGCAAACAGTACTCTGTCTCTTTAGAATACATTCCGCAGACTGAAAAAATACCAGTAGCCACTCAGGTAACAAAAGGGATTCGCAAGGCACTCCACGAACATCGCGGAGATGTGCTGGCATTTTTTCCCGGCGCAGGCGAGATCAAACGGGCAATGGAACTGCTGGAAGCCGAAAACCTTCCTGTTATCCTGTATCCTTTATATGGGGACCTCGATTTCAAAAAACAACAGGAGGCGATATTGCCCGACCCTCACGGTCGACGAAAGGTTGTGCTGGCAACTTCTATCGCCGAAACATCATTGACGATTGAAGGTGTGTCAGTAGTCGTTGACAGTGGATACTCCCGTGTGCCCCGCTTTGATCCAAGGAGCGGATTTACGCGCCTTGAGACTATACGGGTAACGCGGGATGCTGCAGACCAACGCGCGGGCCGGGCAGGCAGGCTGGGGCCGGGTGTTTGTTACAGACTCTGGAGCCAGGCATCCCATGCTAATCTTGTGGCGAACAGAAATCCTGAAATACTCGACGCTGACCTCGCACCGCTGATGCTTGAACTCACACAGTGGGGGGTTAAAAATATCAGTGATCTTACATGGATTACTCCACCGCCACCCGGAGCTGTGAGTCAGGCGTGGGAGCTACTGGAGGAACTAGGTGCTATCAAGGATAAGGCAATAACGGAAAGAGGACGCGCGATGCTTCGTCTACCCACTCATCCGCGGATTGCACACATGCTGCTGGAAGCAAATCATGCAAGGGAAAGGAAAGCCTCCGCTCTCGCCCTTGCAACAGACATTGCCGCATTGTTGGAAGAACGCGATCCTATGGCGGCCCGCGGAAGTTTTAGCGAAGGAGGGGCAGATCTCTCCCTGCGAATTGAATTATTGAGAACATGGCGTAAAGGTGAAAAAGTCGCCGCGGAAAAAAATTCTTTAGCGCGCATAGAACGGTTGGCCCTTTCGTGGAGACAACTCTTTAACATAACTGTTGACAATAACCCGGTTTCCGATACGGAAGTTGGCAGGTGGCTAATGGAAGCCTATCCCGAGCGCATCGGTAAACAAATAGAAAAACACGGTGAACGATATAAAATGGTTAGCGGACGGGTTGCTAAACTACCTGCGCATGACCCGCTCCAACGGGAGCCATGGCTGGCAATTGCCCAGGTCGATGCGGGCAAGCAGGAGGGAAAAATATTTTTGGCCGCACCAGTGCATGCTGAGGACCTTCTGCCACTTGCAGTTGAAAAGGAAATAGTGTCGTGGGATCCATCCCGCGAAATGGTAACAGCCTCACTGGAATTACGGATCGGCAACCTTGTGATCTCGGGAAAGCCTTTAAAAAAAATTCCGGAAGAAAAAAAGGTTGAAACGATCTGTCATGTGATCCGAGAGAAAGGCCTTTCTTTTTTGAACTGGCAGGAAGAACAAAACTCCTGGCAAGCCAGGGTCCTAAGCCTGAAACAATGGAGACCTCACGAAAGCTGGCCAGATGTCAGCGATGAAAATCTTCTTCACACCCTCGAGGAATGGCTTGGACCATTCCTGGGTGATCTCCACAAGAGAAGTGAATTACAAAAACTTGACCTCAATACTATATTAACTACTGTATTACCCTGGGACCTGACCTCAAAATTCGAGCGTCTCGCTCCACCCAGGTTGCCTGTTCCCAGCGGATCACTCATCAGGCTGAACTATTTTTCCGATGGACGTTCGCCCATCATGGAAGTCCGGCTACAGGAAGTGTTTGGTATGCTGGAGACACCCGTCGTCAATGAAGGAAAAAACAAAGTTGTCATGCACTTGCTGTCCCCCGGATACAAACCGGTTCAGGTAACGCAGGACCTGAAAAGTTTCTGGGCGACGACCTATGCGGAAGTCCGCAAGGAATTGAGGTCGCGGTATCCCAAACATTCATGGCCCGAGGATCCCTGGACGGCTCAGGCGGTACGCGGAGCGAAGAAGCGTCTATAGTTCAATGTTGTCAAAGTCCAAAGTTTCTGGCCGAAGGCTTCTCAGGATAGCTTCGATCTCCAATTCTGAATTGTCCAACTAATTTTTAGTATTGGTCGGAATGAATTGCCATGGGCCCGTGGAAAGAAAGCAAAATGGCTTGGTTTGCCTCAGGAGACCTTAGTAGATCTACAAATTCAACTTTTGAACATAATCCTTCACGTAGTGAGCCAGGTGTTTGCGTTTGTATTGCATGATAAACCTTGGATGTGCCAGCGGAATGATCCGGTGAAAGAATCTCTGTTCTTCGTTCAGCTTTTGCAGATATTTATAGTTCTCACCCTCGCCAAGGCAAAATGCGACACTCCTGTCTATATTAAGACCGACAAGGTGTTTTATACTTTCCCGGATAAAGGGCTCCACCGCCTTCTTCAAGGCGGGAGTATCGTAATAATTCAGGTTTTTTCCCGACTGGATAAATCCGAGAGGTGAAACTGAATTGATAAAAAATTTCGAAAAGAATTTTTCCGCTCCTCCGAATGCGTCGATCATGGCGTGGATGAAGTCGGCTGAAAGTTCCCTTTTTTTTAGAAAACTGGTCTCGATGCCAAAAATAGCTTCCAGTTTAACCGGGTCGGTAAAAGGAACACCGGTGATACCGGCCCCATATCTTCCGGGATTGATGCCAAGAATTAAGAACCGTTTAAGATTGTCATTGTAAAATTTACCATAAAAGTTTCTGCAAACCTCAAACGTCGCCGCATCCTGATAGGGATTGAGCACTCCAATGCCGTCGGGCAAAGGATCCCGGATCCTTAGGTCACTGTAAAACTTTAAAACATTTTCCGCGAAAGTCATTCCGTAACATTAACAATAAGTTGGTTAAATGAAATGTTCCTTCCAACGAGCACCGACATCGACGCCCTAGGTTAATTCAAATGCGCTTTTATAAAAGGCTTCCTTTTGGACGTAATCCAGCACCTCCAGATAAAAGGGATGCGAACTCAGGGTCGCGCTGTCACCGACCATGATCAGTTTTTTTCTGGCGCGGGTCATGGCAACATTGGTCCGTCGGATGTCGCTTAGGAAGCCAACTTCGCCTTTTTCATTGCTTCGAACGAAGCTGATCGCAATAACATCCCGTTCCTGGCCCTGGAAGGCATCCACGGTATTGATGGTGATAAACCGGTAAAGGGGTTCAAGGATAGAGGAAGCTTCCGCCAGTTTGTGAAGCTGATCTACCTGTGCGCTGTAAGGCGTAATGATACCCATCGTTATCTGTTCATCAAGCCAGGCGTTGGTTCCAATATCCTCCACCAACACCTCCACTTGCTGGATCAGCAGGTGTGCTTCTTCTGCGTTCATCCGGCTCAGCGTTTCAGGATCCTGTTTTTCATAGAAACCACATCCGGCAGTGTCAATGAATGAAACCGGTAGGTGGTGAGGCCGCAACAATTGTGATTTAACCGAATCGTGGGCGATCAATTTATTCTCATAAAAATACTGTGAAGAGAACTGCATGATCTTTTCATGCATCCGGTACTGCACCTGCAGCATGGAGACCTGGGCCGGTTGATGTTCAATCCCTTTTTCAAAAAGTGTTTTGGAAAGCCCTTTTCGGGCGGCGTCTACGGATTTAATAGTAGGGGGAAGTTGCTGATGATCTCCCGCAAAGATCACTCGTTCGGATTTCAAAAGCGGGATCCAGGAAGCCGGCTCGAGGGCCTGCCCGGCTTCGTCGATGAATACAGTTTTGAATTTTTTTCCTTTTAAAACCGGATGCGACGATCCTACAAGCGTACAACATATCGCGTCCATAGTTTGCAACAAGTCGTTCACGATATAAAACTCAAGCAGGTCTGCGTCCGCTTTTAAGAGTTTCACTTCCTGCATAAGTAGCCGGCGCTGTTCCTTTTCACGATAACCAAACTTGCGCTTGTATTTGAAAGCCATCGCCCGAAGTTGTTCCATCCTCTTGCGGAGGTTGCGCAACTCCTTGTAGTTGGCATGGCTGGATATTCTATAGTCAAGTGTTTTGCTGAGAGATTGTTCAGTAACACGGGCGGGATGGCCGATGCGCAAAGCCTGTAATCCCTGCTCACTGAGTTTCTCAACGAGTAGGTCGATGGCAGCATTGCTTGGCGCACACACTAATACCTGTTTCTCTGATTTGATGATATGTTTTATCGCCTGAACGAGCGTGGTTGTTTTTCCTGTGCCCGGAGGCCCGTGAATAAATGCCACATCGGTACTGTCAACTACCTTTTGAAGTGCTTCCTGCTGACTTCCGTTTAAAATATTGATCGCCTCTATTGCCACTGCCCGACCTTCCGTGCCTGCCGGGGTATTACCAAGTAATATGTTTTTAAATTCCGCTATCCGGTTGTCTTCAGCCTTGATCACTTCTTTCAGGGCGAATTCCATTTCGCGATAGCTCATTTCATCAAACATGACATCTACCCCCAACAGACCATCGGTAACCCAGTCGGGAAGATCGCCTTCATTCAGGGTGATGACCATCGTGTTGTCACGCACGTAGTTTACTACTCCGTTGAGATGTTCTTTTTCAGGTTTACCCGAAGCATTTGAAAACACACTTACTACTTTTCCGCTTTGAAAAGAATGGGGCTGTTCGAGGTGGTTGGTCCTTTCAACCTCGATAGTGGGGCGCTCACCGGTACCGATGTAATCTCTTTTTAAAGAAACAGGATACCAGGTGGATCCTTCTTTGGTTCGCTGTTGCAGTGAACGCAACAGGGTCTTCTGGCGATATTGATCCAGATCTACCTGTCTTTCAAGCTTGATCAGGTCGAGGGTATGGAGTAGTTGTTCGTTTGGTTGCACCTGCAAATGATCTAATGTGGTTGTTGGTTTTTCGTTGTGGTAAATCCGACTGTCCTCTTGCCTTCCCAATGCCCTGCAAATAATAAATAACAAATAACCAATGACTAAATGGCATGAATGAGATTAATAATTGTGCCTGGGAAATTCAGAATAGCAAATGATCTTATTCGAGAAGTACCTTCAGACGTTCAACCGCCACCCGGTTTTTTTCAGAATTCATATTGTCTATCAGGCTTTGTTTTTCCCGCGTAGTCAACCGCCAGCTGAGGGAAGCGCGGGCATTGTTCTTGCGGATGCTGTCCATCTTTTGAAGAATAGGAACGTACGATTCTGCCTGGTACTCGATATCAACACGCTCAATGGTATTTTTAAACCAAGACTTGGAATAACCGATGAGGAGGTCGCTTGTAATGTCCTGGAAGTTTTCAAAGTTATTGTATACGCTGCTGATGGGTTGTGTGAAAGCATCCATCAAGGTTTGACCTTTGCGTACGGGCACTGTTGCCAGCTTGGGGGAGTCACGGATCGAAACGAAAACTACCCCTGAAGTGTTTTCCTCAATCCACTCCTTATAGGCATATAAGAAGCGTACGGCATCATTGAGTCCGAAATTATCAGAAATTCCAGCGTCCATTATATAGATTGCGGGGTTAGTCGGCAGATTCGTATTGGGTGTTATATAAGGAAAGGTTGCGCACATCCGCAGAGCGGATAAAAACCTCAGATCTCTTGCCCCTTTGTGCTCGAATAACCTTTGAAAATCCACACCGCTGAATTTTGGCGACTGGTATTCAGGGAAATTCACCAGCTCATAGTTGAGAAATGACACAGGCCTAGAGGCGATATACAACTTTCGGCCATCGTTCACGATGGTTGGACTTAAAACCACCATCGGTATGATTGCCTGGGTTTCAAAGGAGTCGTATTGGCTGATCGGTTTATCCATCAGGCCATCCGTGATCTGATTCAGCTGTTGTTCAAAGGTGTAAGCACGGTCCTTCAGGTACGAATTTCCCGCGTACTCAAACCGGGTAAAACCGACGAAGAGGTCGTTTGCCAGTAAACTGAATATTAAGGGATTGAGATTGTCTGTTGAAATTTTAGTCCTGTAGGCGGCAGCATAGGGATTCATCGGTTCACCTAATATCTGCCGGAGTTTTAATTCACGGAAGTAGCTTGCGCCGATCAGGCCTCCGGATGCACCTGTGATCAGGATGCTGTTCTCTACCAGTTTTCCTGCGGTGAGGCTGTCAGCTGTCTGAAGGGCATTGAATGTCCACAATGCCGCGCGTTTACCTCCTCCGCTCACACAGAGAAAAACGATCTTTGGTTTTTTGTCAGCGGTGAATTTTTTACGCCAGTTCTCCAGCATCGGGAAGGTGCGCGCCTTGTCGTCGGCAATGGCGGTACTGTCATTTAGACGCCGGAGTGCTTCGATGGAATAATCAACCAGAGGAGTGCTATAGTCCAGGCCGAAAGCTTTATACTGTTTTGCAAAAAAATCTTTGCCGGCAAGAAAATTTATGAATAGAAATAATATCAGGGCAATGGTCGCAGACCAATTCCCAAACCAATACGAGAAAGCGCCTGCTATCATCACAAAAATTGTGAGGAAAATTATAAAGCTGGAAGCTGCGGGTAATTGAAAAGCGGGGTAATCCTTAAAAATGCCCAGTACCAGCACAGTTGCAAAAATAAACAACTCGATCACGACAAGGTTGAAATGATTCTGATCAAAAACCTGCAGGATGGTTGCGCGGTCATAAAAATGAGTGTCTTCGACCTTTTTAAGTTTGAAATCATAGTCGAGATAGTGCTCCACCCGAATCTGCTTTTTCCGGGCGATGTCTAATTTTTTCATCGCACTGGCGCGCGTGACTTTTACCTTCAGCTTGATCTTTTCGTCTATCCGGCAGACCACATATTTAAAAATGTCTTTATTGGTAAACCAAAAGTAAACGAAGAACATGAGCGTCATGATCAGATAACCGGAAACAAATCCCGCCAGGTTAAATACCAGCGACCAGTCAGAGGCATATTCATTATTGATCTGAAATCCGATTATCTGATAGATGTAAACAATAATGAAAATGAGAGGAATCAGGCTGTTGTTGAAACAAAATCTGGTAAACGGGCGGGGAAGGGTGCCCACAAAAGTAAAGCGGTGGCCGTCATTGATGTAACAGGTGATGTGGAAGGCCATGGTAAATGCAGCGGTACACAATCCTAAGATACAGAAGCTGGTGAAGCTGACCCTGTTGAGATATTCCGGATCGAGAAAAAGATAGGGTATACCTAAATATTTCCCAAAATTTCCCGTGATCATAGCAAAAAGTATGATCCAGCAAAGTAACAACACGTGATTACGCTTTATGTTGTTCAGTAGTAATTGAACAGGAAAAGAATAAGCAACAACCGGAAAAAGGGAATAGATCCTTCGCATGGACAATAAGTCTAAAGGTACCTTTTTTTATCGATGTCTCTAAAAAGTGAGCTTAATATTTATGCTCAGAACATCAGGAAGTTATTCCGGAGATCTTGTGCAATTCATCTGCAATTTTACGGTCATTGGAAAGACGCGGCACTTTATTCTGTCCCCCGAGCTTGCTCAATGATTTCATGTAGTTGATAAAAGCCCTCGCTGGCAAGGATGTTACCCGCAGGGTCTGCAAAATACTTCCGCTGATCAGTTCATCATAGTAGACATTCAGACTGCGCAACTGGTTGTCCAATTCAAGAGAAAAATCCTCCAGCCGATGTGGTGGTTTAGCAAACTCAACAAGCCATTCGTGATGCGGTAAGCCCTCCTCTACGGTCACTCTCGGGGCTACCGTAAATTCTACTAATTCGACCCCGGGAAATTTCTGCATGGTGTGTTTCATGGCCTGTTCCACCTCTTCGCCGATGACGTGTTCTCCAAATGCGGAAATAAAATGTTTTATTCGTCCCGTAGCCAGGATCCGATACGGGTTTTTAGATACAAACTTAATGGTGTCACCAATGGAATATCCCCATAATCCGGCGTTGCTGTTGATGATCAATGCATAATTCTTTCCGAGGGAAACCTCCTCGATATTCAGTCGCGTAGGATTGTCATTAAAAAATTCTTCGGCTGGAATGAATTCAAAAAAGATCCCGCTGTTCAACAACAGCAACAAACCTTCTTCGTATTGTGAATCCTGGTAGGCAATAAAACCTTCCGATGCGGGATAGGTTTCTATTGAATCTACTTTTTTTCCGATAGTGTCAAATAATTTTGCGCGATATGGTTCGAAGTTAACGCCTCCATAAACGAACATGGAAAAATTCGGAAATACGTCCTTGATCTTTTTTCCCGTTCGCATCCGGATCCGGTCAAAGTACATCTGAACCCAGGGTGGTATCCCTGAAATCAAGGTCATATCCTGGCCGATAGTTTCATCGATGATCCTTTCCAGCTTCTCTTCCCAGTCTTCAATGATATTGGTTTGATAGTCAGGCTTCTGATTAGACCGCAGATAGGCTGGAACATGGTGATTTACAATTCCGGATAGCCTCCCCGTTTTGATGCCCCCTTTTTCCTCCAGTTCAGGACTGCCCGATAAAAAGATCAGTCCCCCGTCCAGAAAAGATGCGCGCCCCGTTTGATGCACATAGCTTAGCAATGCGTTCCGGGCGCTGTTGATGTGATTAGGAACGGATTCGGTTGTGATGGGAATGTACTTGGTTCCGGAAGTAGTACCTGACGTTTTGGCTAAGTACGCGGGTTTTCCTTTCCACAAAATGTCGGGCTGACCTTTGATCACCTCTTCGATATAAGGTTTGAAGTCCTCATAGTCGCGAACCGGGACATTTTTTTTGAAATCTTCGTAATTTGCGATAGAAGAAAAGTTGTGATCGTTGCCGAAACGCGTGGATTTGCCCGTCTTGACGAGTTGATCAAAGATCCGATGCTGAAAACGGTAAGGTTCCAGTGACCATTTTTTGGTTTGTGAAGCAATATATACCGCAAAAGGTTTTGCCAATACCGACCGGGTTCCCATACTGCAAGATATATTTTTCGCCACAAAGGTCCGCCTGCTCCCGACAAGTACAAGTCGGGATTCGGCGGGTAAAAACCCACCTATGTGAAGCCCGCCTACGTGAGACACTTCGGACGGGCAGGCACTTCGGCGGGCGAAGGCACGAAGGCACAAAGAAAATGTTGAAAAGCATGTTCGGGTGATTAAAAAATTTGGTGTTCTTTGTGCCTGCGCACCAGAAGTGCTTCGACACACAGGTGTGTCTTCGTGGCTAAGTTAGTAATCCGGGGATGTTAACTATGAAAACAACATTTAAAGTAATTGCAATAGGCTTTTTATCCGGTCTTGCCGGTTCTTACACCGGTTATCATTATTTTATAGAACCATCGGCGAGTCAGCAACAGAGCGAGCCCGATTTTCATTCTGTAAATTTTTCACCTCCTGACAATGCCAACCAACCGCAAGGTGTCAGAAGAGCCGCGAATGCTTTACCCGTGGATTTCAGCGACGCAGCCTCAAAAGCTACACCCAGTGTGGTTTACATTAACAGCATTTCTCAGGGTGTATCCTATTCAAACTGGGACTGGTTTTTTGGTGAAAGCCCGGGCAGGCAAACCCAGGTAAGCAGTGGATCCGGTGTGATTTTCACCGCCGATGGTTATATCGTTACCAACAACCATGTGGTAGCCTCTGCGGAACGCATTGAAATAAATTACAATAAACGCGTTTATCCGGCAGAGCTTGTCGGCACTGATCCTTCTACAGACCTGGCAGTAATTAAGATCCAGGGAAATGATCTTCCAGCTATTTCGCTGGGTAGCTCAAAAGACGTTCAGGTTGGTGAGTGGGTCATCGCGGTGGGGAATCCTTTTTCTCTGGCATCTACCGTCACAGCAGGAATTGTCAGCGCAAAGGGAAGAAAGATCGGGATCCTCGAGGATAAGTTTCCAATCGAATCGTTTATTCAGACAGACGCCGCCATTAATCCCGGCAACTCGGGTGGTGCGCTGGTAAATAAGAAAGGTGAGCTGGTGGGTATCAATACTGCAATATTATCCAGAACAGGTTCCTATACCGGATATGCCTTTGCTGTCCCTGTTGATATCGCGCGAAAAGTATTTTCCGATCTTGTAAAATACGGTATTGTACAGCGGGCGGTGTTCGGTGGAAGCGTGGTGGAATACGATTATGCTCATGCAAAAAAATATGACCTCGGCCCGCGGGTGGAAAATTACCAGGGTGTTTTACTTAACTCAATGGATCGCGAAGGCCCCGCCATTCAGGCTGGTCTCAAACCAGGTGATATTATAACACGAGTGAACGGCATCGAAGTTAATTCACAAAGTGCGTTTGAAGAAGAGATCAGTTATCGTTATCCGGGTGATAAAGTCACCATCGCTTACCTGCGCGGTAATAAACCTGCTACAACTTCGGTGACGCTTGTGAATACCGAAGGCACAAGTGAAATCATCCGTAGAAACATTCTTGATGCAAAGGTGCTGGGTGCCCACCTGGAGTCGACACAATACGGAGTCAAGGTTTTCAGGATCCAGGATAACAGTGTTTTCAAACAGATGGGTATACCTGAAAATTTCACCATTGTCGCCATCAACCGCGTTCGTGTTAAAAAGCCTGAAGAGGTAGTCGATTTTTTTCAGAAGTTCAAAGGCCGCGGAGCGATATACGGCGTGAATACCTCAAGGCAGCAGATTGAGATACCGTTTAGCATACGATAGCCAGTTGCCAGTTGCCAGTTGCCAGTTGCCAGTTGCCAGTTGCCAGTTTGGGCACGGAGTCTCAATTTATAATATAAGAAAAAAACGGAAAAAAAGCAAGGTAATTCCAAATTCTTCCATCGGGCTCTTAGGTCAATCTGTCTAAAAGAAGAGACCCTTTAATTTTGCAAAACTATAAGAACTGCTTGCAACGATGGACTTAGTCTTTTAACATGCTCACTGAGATACCAGAAAAAATTCAGGAGTAGAAGAAAGTATGCAGGAGCCAGAAACATCAACACCGCAGCACATCAAGACACGCGCAGCTTAAGTTTCTTGCCGAGTTCGTCTACGGAGTTTTTAAAATTGGAATCTGTTTTCATCATGTCTTCAACGGATTCAAGAGCATGGATTACGGTGCTGTGATCGCGTCCGCCGAAATTTTCGCCGATTAAAGCAAGAGTTAACTGTGTGAAGCGTTTGCAGAAATACATGGCTACCTGGCGTGGGATGACGATCTCGCGTTTTTTCACCTTGCCTTTCATGGCATCGAGGTCGCATTTAAAAAATTCCGCCACTGTCTTTTGAATAAAGTCTACACTGACGTCGGATTGAATTTCCTTGATAATGTTTTTCAGGACTTCTTTTGCGAGTTCGAGGTCAATTTCCTTTTTTAACAAAGTTGCGTGGAAGATGAGGGAATTCAATACTCCTTCCATGTCGCGGAGGTTGGTGTCGACACTGTACGCCAGGTATTCCGATACCTCCGTCGGGATCTCAATTCCATCAGCCAGCATCTTTCTGTTGATGATGGCAAGTTTGGTTTCAAAATCAGGTTCCTGCAAGTCTGCTGTTAGTCCCCACTTAAAGCGCGACAACAATCGCTCCTGAAAACCTTTAAGGTCGCGCGGAGGACAGTCGCTTGTCATGATGATCTGTTTTCCCGATTGATGCAGTTGGTTGAAGATATGAAAAAACATTTCCTGAGTCTTTTCACGCCCGGCAAGAAACTGAACATCGTCAAGGATCAGCAGATCGACCTGTAGATAAAAGTTCTGAAAATCCTGAAGCCGGTGATTTTGAAGAGCATTCAGAAATTGATTTGTAAAATCATTCTGATCTACATATAACACAACCTTTGCAGGCATGTTGTTTTTTATCTCATTGCCAATGGCCTGTACCAGGTGTGTCTTTCCCACGCCAACCCCGCCGTATAGCATTAAAGGATTAAATGAAGTAACACCTGGCTTTTTGGCTACTGCCAATCCGGCGGATCGCGCCAGCCGATTGCAGTCGCCTTCTACGAAATTATCAAATGAATAATTGTGATTCAGCCTGGAATTAACGGTTTGCGGATTAAGTGCTTTTAATGTGAAGGGCGAATAATCATCAGAACCGAAAGTACTTGCACCCGTCACACCCCCGCGGCGGTTTCCAATGCCATTTGCAGGATAATTAACCGCAACTGGTGGAGTTTGTTGATTTCCACTGTCCACCACCACAGAATATTCCAATCT
>JBBDXJ010000170.1:0-27254 GCA_040902445.1 Cyclobacteriaceae bacterium
GCTGAAACAAGGATTCCCGGCGTTTTACAAAGAATAGCCCTGTGCTATTTTTTCGCTGCCATCATTCTGCATTACGGTTCAAAGAAGTTTGCTTTGTGGTTTAGTGTTTTCGCCTTGTTTGGTTACTGGATCCTTTCATACGCATTTGGTGACCCATCCGATCCCTATAGTCTTACCGGAAATGCCGGGTTAAAACTCGACTTGTTCTTATTGGGTGAAGACCACCTGTACCACGGTGAGGGTATTGCTTTCGATCCGGAGGGCCTGCTCAGCACGCTGCCTTCCATCGTAAACGTGATCGCAGGTTTCTTTGCAGGAGATTACATCCGAAGAAACGGCAACTCTTACGAGACGATTGCGAAACTTATGATCGCAGGGGCATTACTGGTCCTGGGAGCTTTTATCTGGGATATGTGGTTCCCGATCAACAAAAAGATATGGACAAGTTCCTTTGTGTTACTTACGGTTGGGCTCGACCTGCTTATACTTTCCGTACTGATTTATATCATCGAAATTTACAACCGCCAGCAGTGGACTTTCTTCTTTGTGGTTTTTGGAAGAA
This sequence comes from Cyclobacteriaceae bacterium, assembly GCA_040902445.1. Classification (GTDB taxonomy): domain Bacteria; phylum Bacteroidota; class Bacteroidia; order Cytophagales; family Cyclobacteriaceae; genus Chryseosolibacter. The sequence goes on from JBBDXJ010000170.1 coordinate 563, forward strand.
ATCCGTTGTTCATTTATCTGCTGGCCGATGTGCTCATCACTATTATGGGGATGATCAGGGTTGGAGACACCAATCTGCAACAATGGTTGTACAGGGATCTATTCGGAAGCATCGCGGGACCGGTGCTGGCCTCATTCCTTTTTGCTGTTTTCTTTATGCTTCTTAACTGGACGGTAGGGTATTTCCTGGACAAGAAGGGAATATACATTAAGGTTTAATGACAATGAACCTGTTTCCCCGCATGACCGGTACAACGTGATACTGATCTTCAGTAAGACAAAATTCAATGTCTTTTTGAATGTTTAATCGTTGAAGCCGTTTGATGTGACTTGAATCCTTTAAAAATTCTTTAAGATCATCTCGCGCTTCAATGTACAATCGCTGGGCGATCACCGGCGCATCGCAGGCATGGTCAAAGTCATTTTTCAGGTTTTCCACCAAAGCCCCTGCGAACACAGTGTCTTCAAGATTTACTTTTCCCTTCCAGCCCGAGCATACGATGAGGATATTGTTGGGTACGGTGCGCAGGTAGTTAACCACTGCCGACAGATTTAAAAAAGAAGCTATGATAATGTCTCTTGCTCCAACGGATTTCGCGATTGCCTGCGTGCCGTTGGTCGTGGTGAACGCAATTTTTTTTCCTTTGAGCAGCGGATCCATGTATTCGAAAGGAGAGTTACCCATATCGAACCCATCTACTTTTTTACCATCCCTTTCCCCGGCGGTTATGTATCCATCTGCTTTCAATGCCAGGCACTCGGGCAGGTGAGCAAAAGGCGTTATGCTGTGTATGTTATGAGCTAAGGCTGTGGTCATACAGGACGTTGCGCGCAGGATATCCACCACGACAACGGTTTGATCCTGAACCTCGTAAAGGTGCATCATATCGGGCGAAAGGCAAACGTCGATTGATCGCTTCATGAAGACGACGACTTAAGGCTGGGGAATTAAAGGCGTTTTTTGCACGAGGGCCTTCAAACTTCGTTCCCTCACAGCGATGAATATTTCGGTTCCGGGGTTAGCGAATTCACTTGCGACATATCCTAAACCGATACCTACGCCAAGAACAGGGGAGATCGTGCCGGAGGTTACCTTTCCTATCACGTTTCCTTTTGCGTCCTTAATAGGATAATCATGGCGGGGAATTCCCTTATCGATCATCTTAAAGCCCACAAGCTTTCGTTTTACCCCTGCTTCTTTTTGTTTTTTAAGATTCGCCGAGTTTGTAAATTCTTTTGTGAATTTTGTGATCCACCCAAGTCCAGCCTCCAGGGGAGAGGTTGTATCATCGATATCGTTTCCGTATAAACAGAAGCCCATTTCTAACCTGAGCGTATCGCGTGCTCCCAGACCTATGGGTTTTATATTTGCATCTTCACCGGCGCGAAATATTTCTTTCCAGATCTTCTCTGCGAATTGCTTTTTCACATAGATCTCAAAACCTCCGGCTCCGGTGTATCCTGTGTTGGACATGATCACGTCCGGCACACCCGAAAATTCTCCAATTGAAAAATGATAATAAGGTATGGACTTCAGATCTGTTTTTGTCAATTGTTGCAGCACGTCAACTGCTTTAGGACCCTGAACGGCAAAGAGACAAATCTCGTCCGAAATATTTTTTAGCTCCGCGCCTTTTGAATTGAAGTTACTGATCCAGTTCCAGTCCTTTTCAATGTTGGAAGCGTTCACAACAATCAGGTAGTCATTGTCTTTGATTTTATAGACGATCAGGTCATCTACTATGCCGCCCTGGTCATTGGGAAGACATGAGTACTGAGCCTGTCCGTTCACAAGCTTCGAGGCATCGTTTGAGGTTACCCGTTGGATGAGGTCCAGGGCATGAGCTCCTTTCACGGTGAATTCACCCATGTGCGATACGTCAAAAACACCGACACCCTTCCTGACAGTCATATGCTCTTCAATGTCGGAGGAGTAGCGCACTGGCATGTTGTAACCCGCAAAAGGCACCATTTTGCCGCCGAGTTTCACATGGAGGTCATTCAGCGGAACGTATTTCAATCCTTGCATAAGGCCATTTTAGATGGCCACAAAGGTAAAATAATTCCAGGAGTAAAAAATGATCTTACCGGATAACCTGGACCCACTCTTTTATTTGCTCATTTTGGTTTGCAGGGTCATGCGTATCAAAAATCACTTCTGCATGATAATTTTAGCCCAAGGTTAATTTGTTGCCGTTTTCTCGAGAGCCTTCAGAATATTTTCTTTTACTTTCTTCACTTTCACCAATTCCTTTTCGAGATATTCTTTGGCCTTCTCCTCACCCGCACTGTCAGGTAGGGGATTAAACTGACGCATCCATACCATCATTCCTTCACTCGCCGAATCCAGCTGCGCAATTTTATTGTCAATTTCCTGCTTTTCAGTTTCACTCGTTCCCGGCATAGCCAACCGGGTTTGGAGCGTGGTCTTTGCTTTATGCAAGTCATTCATTTTTGGCATCACATCGTCGTGAATATCCATCACCTCGTTGTAAAGTGCTTCGGTGGATTTTTCCTCACACGCCTGGGTGGAGAAGAGGAATGCGATGGCAAGAAGTCTTACTAAAATTTTCATAGGGGATCGGAAGGTAGTGCCGCGTGCCAGGCATAGTTCATCAGCCTGTGTTTTGAACTTTGATCTTTATTGTAGACGTTTATTACCTGGTAAAAACAGCCATCTGTGCGACAAGCGCTATCAGGTCTTCGTTTTCAACCTTCTTTTTTTCGTCTGCCAGGATCAGGAAGTTTTCGTATATCTGGTCAAGTTCAGGTTTTGTGGGCTGATAACCCAGCAATTCAAGTCTGTGTTTCAATGCGGCGCGTCCGCTGCGTGCTGTGAGCACGATAGAGGAACATGGAACGCCGACCTGGTCGGGGTTGATGATCTCATAGTTCTCCGAATTTTTAAGGAATCCATCCTGGTGGATACCGGAAGAATGTGCAAAAGCATTAGCGCCCACGATAGCTTTATTTGGTTGAACGGGCATCCGCATCATTTCAGAAACCATCTTGCTCAGGGCGTAAATTTTTTCAGATTTGATATTCGTATAGAGTTCCAGATCCTTATGGGTCGTGATGATCATCGCGATCTCTTCAAGCGATGTGTTACCTGCTCTCTCCCCGATACCATTGATGGTAACTTCGGCCTGTCTCGCCCCACTGATCAATCCGGTGATGGTGTTGGCAGTTGCCAGGCCAAGGTCATTATGGCAATGTACTGAAATAGTGGCTTTGTGAATATTCCTGACGTTTTCAAAAAGATATTGAATTCGTTTGCCGTACAAGTGTGGTAAGCAATATCCTGTTGTATCGGGGATATTCACCACATCGGCTCCTGCTTCGATCACGGCCTGAACCATTTGCGCAAGGAAGGCCAGGTCTGCCCGGCCGGCATCTTCAGCAAAAAATTCAACTTCGACACCTTTGGCTTTAGCATACTTCACTGCCCACACCCCTTGTTCGAGAACCTGTTCGCGGGTGGAATTAAATTTATGTTTAATGTGGATATCAGAAGAACCGATGCCGGTATGGATCCGGCCGCGTTTGGCGTAACGCAATGCTTCGGCGGCAACGTCTATATCATCTTTTTTGGAACGGGTCAATGCGCAGACGCATGTCTCCTTTACTACTTTTGATATTTCGATAACCGAAAGGAAATCTCCCGGACTTGAGATCGGAAAGCCGGCCTCAATTACATCCACACCCAGCCCTTCGAGTTCCCTGGCAATGACAACTTTTTCTTCTGTTGAAAGCTGGCATCCGGGCACCTGTTCTCCGTCGCGCAATGTAGTGTCGAAGATTTCAATTTTTCTCATGATACTTTTTTAAATTATCAGGTTCAGTTATTAATCAATATGGTTGCAACCATTCTTACGTGGTTGCAGATCACGTTACCCATCACATCGGTGCCCAGGATCTTTTCATGAGGCGTGTTGGCATCGGCGATGTCTCTTGTGCGATATCCTTCCTGTAATGTTTTTTCCACCGCTTTGATAATGGTTCCGGCTTCCTCCTTGAATCCAAATGAAATGTCAAGCAAAAGCGCTGCAGAAAGTATTGAGGCCAACGGGTTGGCTATACCTTTTCCTGTTATATCGTGCGCGCTGCCGTGGATCGGTTCGTACAGGCCAACTTTGTCGCCTATCGAGGCTGAAGCAAGCATTCCCATGGAGCCGGCGATCTGGGAAGCCTCGTCGGTCAGGATATCACCAAACAGGTTTCCGGTGACCACCACATCAAAACTTCTAGGATTCTGGATCAGCTTCATCGCGGCGGCATCCACAAACATATGCTCTACCGTCACGTCGGGATATTGTTTGGCCACTTCCTGCACGACAGATCTCCACAAGCGTGAACTTTCCAGCACGTTGGCCTTGTCTACTGAAGTGACTTTGTTCTTACGGGTTTGGGCCGCCTTGAATGCTTTGTGTGCAATGCGCTCGACTTCAAACTTTGAGTAGATCATAGTATCGAAGGCCGTGTCGCCATTGTCTTTATATCCCCGTTCACCGAAGTAAACATCGCCGGTCAATTCGCGGAAGAAAAGGATGTCTGCTCCTTTGAGGATTTCGGGCTTGATACTGGATGCGCCGAGAAGTTCATCGAACAATTTGATGGGTCTGAGGTTCGCATACAGTCCAAGTTCCTTGCGCATCTTTAGCAAACCTTGTTCAGGCCGCACTGGAAGGGAGGGATCGTTATCGTATTTAGGATGGCCTACTGCACCAAAGAGTATGGCATCCGTGTTTTTAAGTTTTGTAAGTGTTTCATCGGGAAGCGGATTTCCGGTAGCTTCAATTGCCTCGTGGCCAATCTGCGCGTAGTCGAAAATAAATTCATGGCCAAAACATTCGGCGATCTGTTCCAGCACTCTTTTGCCGCAGGCGGTAACTTCTTTTCCGATCCCGTCTCCCGGGAGGATGGTAATCTTTTTCTTCATTGTTGTTCCTGGTGGGTCAGTTCAAATTGTTTTATCTCATTTCTTAAATCCAGCAAATAGTCGATATCGTCATAACCATTGATCAGGCAGGTTTTTTTATAGGGATTGATGTCAAAGCCTTCGGAGCTGCCATCTTCAAGGATAACTTTTTGTTGAACGAGATCCACCGTGATAATTGTACCTGCATTTTTGTCAATCGCCTCGAATATTTTTTTCAGAAAAGAATCCGAAACCTGCACGGGTAATAATGCATTGTTCAATGCATTGTTTTTAAAGATGTCGGCGAAGAAGCTTGAGATGACAACGCGAAAACCGCCGTCGAAAATTGACCAGGCCGCGTGCTCACGGCTGCTTCCACATCCGAAATTTTTTCCTGCAACAAGGATCTTTCCCGAATAGGTTTTGTCATTTAAAACAAAATCCTTTGGTTTTCCCTCGCCATCGTATCTCCAGTCGCGAAAAAGGTTTTCTCCAAAGCCCTCACGCGTGGTTGCTTTCAAAAAACGCGCCGGGATGATCTGGTCAGTGTCGATATTTTCAATCGGCAGTGGAACCGCTGTACTTTTCAGTGTAATGAATTTTTCTTTGTTCATTGTCTTTATTCGTAATTCGTCCTTCGTAATTAGAACTCCCGCACATCAGTCACTTTCCCGGTAATAGCGGCCGCAGCGGCGCTAAGCGGGCTGGCCAGGAAGGTTCGCGATTTCGGGCCCTGTCTTCCTTCAAAATTTCTGTTTGAGGTGGAGATACAGTATTTGCCCGCGGGGATTTTGTCTTCATTCATCCCCAGACAAGCCGAACAACCAGGTTCGCGCAATTCGAATCCGGCCGCTTCAAAAATTTTATCCAGTCCTTCTTTCCGCGCTTGTAGTTCAACTTGTTTTGATCCCGGAACAACCCACACCTCAACGTTGGCAGCTTTCTTTTTCCCCTTTACCATTTCAGCAACCAGTCTCAGGTCTTCAATGCGGGCGTTGGTACAACTTCCGATAAAGACATAATCAACCGATTTACCAAGTAATTGTGAGCCGGGTTCGAGGCCCATGTATTCCAATGACTTCGTAAATGAAGTCTGCTCGCTGATATCCTTTAATTCTGACAGTGTAGGAATACGGTCTGTAATTCTAATACCCATACCCGGGTTGGTTCCGTAGGTGATCATAGGACCAATGTCAGACGCGTCGTATTTTAACACCTTCTCGAATTCCGCATTGGTATCAGACTGCAGAAGTCTCCACTGTTCAACTAATTTTTCAAACTGTTCACCTTTTGGCGCGAACTCACGGCCTTTGATATAATTGAAAGTTGTTTCATCGGGTGCGATGAGTCCACCGCGGGCGCCCATTTCTATGCTCATATTGCAAATGGTCATACGCGCTTCCATAGAGAGGTTGCGTATAGTATCACCTGCATACTCAACAAAATATCCGGTTGCCCCGCTGGCCGAGATCTTTGCAATAATGTAAAGTATAATGTCTTTTGCCAGTACACTCTTGGCCAGTTTGCCATTGATCTCGATCTTCATGCGCTTCGGCTTATACTGCAGCACGCACTGTGTAGCCAGTACCTGTTCCACTTCACTGGTTCCGATTCCGAACGCAATGTTTCCTAAGGCACCGTGTGTAGAGGTATGGCTATCGCCGCATACAATGGTCATACCGGGAAGGGTTAAACCTAATTCCGGCCCAATAATGTGAACGATTCCCTGAAAAGGATGACCGAGGTCGTAAAGACTCACGCCAAACTCAGCGCAATTTTTCCTCAGGGTTTCCACCTGGTGACGGGATAAAGCTTCGCGGATGGGAAGGTGCTGATCTTTTGTGGGTACATTGTGATCCGCCGTTGCAGTGGTTCTTGCAGTGTTAAAAACTTTAATGCCTCTTTTCCGGAGACCTTCAAATGCTTGCGGGCTTGTTACTTCATGAATAAAATGTCTGTCGATGTATAATGCATCCGGGTGTCCTGCGCTTTGTTTTACCACGTGCGCATCCCAGATCTTGTCGAACAATGTCTTGGTTGAATGGCTCATTTCTCCTTGTTTGCTAATTCTTTACAACTGTTAGTTTGGACTGCTGGTTTTGAAATGAAACCGCCCCTCCATGACAAACCGGGAGGGGCGGGATAACGATTTCTTTATACTACAACGTTTGCTTAAAGTTAATTCTTGTTTATGTTTTTCGAACTACGAATATGCCAAAAATCGAGCGGTGCATCAAGAAATTCGCGAAAAAAATTATTACTAACGAGTGGTTGGTAGTGGTTTGCAACTAAAGTTTAGTTACATTTGTTTAATGAGTAAATTTGAGAAGGCGCTGCTACGACTAAAAAGCCGCCCAAGAGATTTTACCTGGAAAGAATTGCAAATGATTATGGCCCATTTGGGATACGATGAGATAAAAGGTTCAGGATCGAGACGCAAATTCTATAATAAAACGTCAAGAGTTTCAATCAGTCTTCACGAACCACATCCAAAGCCAACTATTAAACCATATGCAATTGACATAATTTTAGATCATTTTAAAGAAGAGGGTTTAATATGAAAAACGTGATTGAATACAAAGGCTATTTAGGTTCTGTGGAATTTAGTGCCGAAGATGAAGTGTTTTTCGGAAAATTAACGGGAATACGGGACGTTGTTACTTTTGAAGGAGACTCAGTAAACAAATTGAAAAAAGCATTCAAAGATGCCGTTGACGATTATATCCTTACCTGCAAGCAACTAGGGAAAGACCCTGATACAGAATTTAAGGGAAGTTTTAATGTCAGAGTTAAACCCAAAGTTCACCGGCTTGCTGTCATGAGATCTGCTGCCTTAAAAATTTCCCTGAATCAATTCGTTGAAAAGGCAATTGAAAAAGAGTTGTCTTAACGAATCTACCCAGTAGGAAGGCTTTCAAATGCTCACACGAGATACTCGAACAAATTCTCATTCTGATTTACCAGCGTATAATTCAATTTGAATTCATCCATTCGTGCGATTAGTGTTCCAAAATCTTCTTTTGATTTTACTTCAATGCCGATCAAGGCCGGGCCGGTTTCTTTGTTGTGTTTCTGGATAAATTCGAAACGAACGATATCATCGTTGGGACCGAGAATGTGGTTGACGAACTCTTTCAATGCGCCGGGGCGCTGGGCGAAGCGAACAATAAAATAATGCTTCAAGCCTTCATATAACAAAGATCTTTCTTTGATCTCTTGCATGCGGTCGATGTCATTGTTTCCGCCACTGAGAATGCAAACAATTTTTTTTCCTTTTATTTTTTCCGAATACTGATCCAGGGCGGCGATAGATAAAGCTCCTGCCGGTTCCGCCACAATTGCATCTTCGTTGTAGAGCTGAAGAATAGTTGAGCTCACTTTTCCTTCGGGGACGAGCAGCATATCGGAGATCAGTTCTTTGCAGATGGCAAAAGTGATATCACCAACCTTCTGAACGGAAGCCCCATCCACAAACCGCTGGATCTTTTCCAGTTTAACGGGTTTGCCTGCCTTCAGTGCTTCTTTCATCGACGGAGCCCCTGATGGTTCAACTCCGATGATCTTCGTCTTCGGCGAAAAAGTTTTAAAATATTCTCCAACGCCTGCGCACAAACCGCCACCGCCGATGGGAATAAAAATATAATCTATTCCGGTTAATTCATCGAGGATCTCTTTTCCTACCGTGCCCTGGCCTTCGATCACCTTTAAATGATCAAAAGGAGGAATGAAAACTCTGCTGTATTCTTTAGCAAATTCAAGGGCATCTGCCTGGCAGTCGTCGAAAGTATCTCCCGTTAAAACGATCTCGATGTTATCTCCGCCAAACATTTTCACCTGATTGATCTTTTGTTTGGGTGTAATTGCGGGCACATAGATCACGCCTTTAATGCCGAGGTGCTGGCAACAATAGGCAACACCCTGGGCATGGTTTCCAGCGCTGGCGCATACAACGCCTTTTGCGCGTTCATCTTCTTTCAGGCTCTGCATGAGATTGTAGGCGCCGCGCAATTTATAGGAGCGCACCACTTGCAGGTCTTCGCGTTTCAAATAGACTTCGCCATTGAATTTTTCGGAGAGCTTGCGGTGATATTGCAGGGGTGTTTTTAATACCACCGACTTGAGGGTGGAATAAGCAGCATCTATGTTCAACAGATTTATTCCGGCAGCCGTTTCCATGTGAAGGTAAAAAAACAGTTGACAATTTACAGTGACTATTGTCAACTGGTCAATTGTCAACTGTAAAAATTGATTTAGTTGATCATGCTGGCTTCAACCTGTTGTTTTTCGGGTCTCAGCTTTCTTACGGCAGCGCCGGCTTGCCAAAGTTCGCTTTCGCGGACCTCTTTTAATTCTTCAGCAAGTTTTTCCCTGTAATCAGGTTTGCTGCAGGTTTCAATCGTGCGTTTTGCTTCAGCGCCGGAGGCAACACTCTGATATAGTTCCTGGAATACGGGCAGGGTAGCTGCCTTAAAACGTTTCTTCCAGTCCAAAGCCCCGCGCTGCGCAGTAGTGGAACAGTTGGCGTACATCCAGTCCATTCCATTTTCTGCCACAAGAGGCATAAGACTTTGCGTGAGTTCTTCGACGGTTTCATTGAAGGCTTCGGAAGGCGAGTGGCCGTTTGCGCGAAGTACTTCGTACTGGGCTTCAAAAATTCCCGCGATGGCTCCCATAAGGGTTCCGCGTTCTCCGGAAAGATCAGAGTAAACTTCTTTTTTGAAATCAGTTTGGAACAAATAACCAGAGCCTACACCGATACCGAGCGCGTAAGCTTTTTCCCTTGCTTTTCCTGATGCATCCTGGAAGATAGCGTAGCTGGAGTTAATGCCTTTTCCCTGGAGGAATAACCTGCGAACAGAAGTTCCGGATCCTTTAGGTGCGACCAGGATCACATCTACCTCGGGAGGGGGAACAATTCCGGTTTGTTCTTTGAACGTTACACCAAAGCCATGAGAGAAATAAAGTGTTTTACCTTTGGTCAGGTGTGGCTTAACGGAGGGCCAAAGTGCAATCTGTCCTGCGTCGGAGAGAAGATATTGAAGGATTGTTCCGCGTTTTGCAGCCTCTTCAATTTCAAACAGGGTCTCACCTTCCACCCAGCCGTGTTCCAGGGCTTTGTTCCAGGTTTTTGAACCTTTGCGTTGTCCCACAATAACCTTGAATCCGTTGTCGCGAAGATTCAGGGCTTGCGCCGGTCCTTGAACACCATATCCAAGAATTGCAATTACTTCGTTCTTCAGGACTTGTACGGCTTTTTCCATGGGAAATTCTTCCCGTGTTAATACTTCTTCAACAACGCCGCCAAAATTGATCTTTGCCATAATAAATAATTTTAATGTTTCGAGTTTAAGGTTTTAGTTTTTTGTTTTCAAATCTATCAAGCAACCAGCCTGTTATTTTTTTCACTCAGGGTAAAATACCGGCTGCTGCCTTCAAAATAGTTTGCATGTTCCACCTCAATAAGTTTTTCGAGCTGGTGTTTCACTTTTTCCATGAGATCTGCGGTGGTGTACACCAGTAAAATAGCGCTACCCCTCGTGAAATCGGCTTCGTTCTCATGGGCGATGAGTTTTTTGATCCGCACCCTTCTTCTGTTGAGCACATTCACAATCCTGTTCAGAATCGAAAAATTGTTGTCGGATAAAATTTCCAGTGTAAATTCCTGTTTCATATTTTTATCGCTTTGCATTCTCTTTCTATTATTTCAACACCTGGCCTAGGCACATGGGGCTTCCAGCATACAATCGGAAACACAACCCCCCGCTGGTACCATGGGGAAAACGTTATCCTCTTTGCCGACCACTGCTTCCAGGAAGTAAGGGGTTTTGGCTGCGAGCATTTCTTTAATGGCGTCCTGCAGGTCTTCCCGTTTCTCCACTTTTCTGGCGGGTATTTTATAGGCTTCCGCTATTTTAATAAAATCAGGATTTTCCATTTCGGTACATGAGTAGCGCTTCTCATGGAAAAGTTGCTGCCACTGTCTTACCATTCCCAGGAAACTGTTGTTGAGTACCATGATCTTTACCGGAATTTTATACTGCATGATAGTACCTAACTCCTGGATGGTCATTTGATAACCGCCATCCCCGATCACGGCGATGACTTCTTTTTCAGGAATTGCAAGCTTGGCTCCCATCGCGGCTGGAAGAGCAAACCCCATGGTACCTGCTCCGCCGGAAGTTACGTTTGTCCGGGGATTTTTGTATTTGTAATATCGCGAGGTGGTCATCTGATGTTGTCCGACATCGGTTACAACAATAGCTTCACCGTTGGTAAGATTTGAAAGGTGATTGATTACCTCCCCCATCTTCAATTCTGCTTGCGGATGATTAAATTCTTTATGCGTTACTTTTTCGTATTCGATCTGGTTGAGTTTATGAAAACTCTGCACCCAATCTTCATGGCTATTGGTGTTGCAATATCCGATAAGGGCCTGAAGGGCTTCTTTTGCATCGGCGTGAACTGCAATATCTGTGTTTACAACTTTGTTAATCTCTGCCTTGTCAATATCGATATGGATGATCTTGGCTTGTTTAGCGTAGCGGCTGACATTCCCGGTAACCCGGTCATCGAAGCGCATCCCGAGGCCGATCAAAACGTCACATTCATTGGTATTAAGATTGGGTCCGTAGTTGCCGTGCATACCCAGGAAGCCAACATAATTTGGATGATCAGAAGGAAAAGCCCCAAGACCCAACAGTGTGGAAGCAACAGGTATACCGGTCTTTTCAGCGAAAGCGATTAATTCTTTCGTTGCCCCTGATAATAATACTCCTTGTCCTACAAGCAGGTAAGGACGTTTTGCTTTGTTGATCAGCTCGGCTGCGGCTTCTACCTGATCGTGTTGCAGCGCTGGTGTTGGCTTGTAGGTGCGAACAGTAAGGCAGTGTTTGTACTCACTCTCTTCAATCAATTCGTTCTGGGCATTCTTCGTGATGTCGATGAGAACTGGTCCGGGTCGGCCAGTGGTGGCGATGTAAAATGCTTTGGCTACGGCAGGCGCGATATCTTTTGCTTCCGTAACCTGCACGTTCCATTTCGTTACGGGGATGGTTGTATTCACTACATCTGTTTCCTGGAAAGCGTCCGTTCCCAGCAGATGTGCGTATACCTGACCTGTGATACAAACCACCGGTGTTGAATCGATCAATGCATCCGCCAACCCGGTGACGAGGTTGGTGGCGCCTGGCCCTGACGTGGCAAAGACAACTCCGGGTTTGCCGGAAACCCTTGCAAATCCCTGCGCGGCATGGATGGCTCCCTGTTCATGGCGAACAAGAATATGCTTCAATTCTTTTTGGAAATGGTACAGAGCATCATACACAGGCATGATCGCTCCTCCGGGATATCCAAAAATCGTTTGAACATTTTCCGCTATCAGCGAACGCAACAATATCTCCGATCCGGAGAGCTTTTTTATCGCTTCTTTTTCGCCTGTAGATTTCGGTTCAGTCTTCGTCAGTAACGCACCCATCTGCTGCAGTTTTTACTTGTTTAGCATATTTTAATAAAATTCCATTCTTCGCATTCAGCTTTGGAGCTTTCCATGCGGCTTTCCGCTTTGTCAGCGTCTGCTCATCGACCCTAAGATTTAATTTATGGCCGAGAACGTCGATCTCAATAATATCATTGTCTTCAACGAGGGCTATTAGTCCGCCTTCAAAAGCCTCGGGTGTGATGTGACCTACTACGAACCCGTGGGTACCGCCGGAAAATCTTCCGTCGGTAATGAGGGCAACACTTTTTCCAAGGCCTGTTCCCATAATTGCGGATGTAGGCTTTAACATTTCCGGCATGCCTGGGGCGCCGCGGGGCCCGACGTAGCGGATCACCACCACATCACCCTCCTTTACTTTCCCGCTTTGAATTCCATTGATCAGCTCGAATTCTCCATTGAATACCCGTGCCGGTCCCGTAAATTTTTCACCTTCTTTTCCAGTGATCTTGGCTACAGACCCTTTCACCGCGAGGTTACCATAGAGAATTTGTAAATGTCCTGTTGCCTTGATCGGATTTTCCAGGGGGTAGATAACATCCTGTTTTTTAAAATCCAGCGCGGGGACGCCCGCCAGATTTTCCTTTATAGTTTTTCCTGTAACGGTAAGGCAATCGCCGTGAAGGAATCCGTTATCCAGTAAATACTTCATCACGGATGGGACTCCACCGATCCGGTGAAGTTCTTCCATCAGATATTTTCCGCTGGGTTTAAGGTTTGCCAGCAAAGGTGTTTTGTCTGATATACGCTGAAAGTCATCCTGAGTGATGTCGACAGATGCCGAACGCGCCATGGCGATCAAATGCAGTACTGCATTGGTTGAACCCCCCAACGCCATAACTATTGTAATAGCGTTCTCAAAAGCTTTACGGGTCATGATATCAAGCGGTTTGATATCGTGCTTCAAGAGGTGGTGAATTGCTTTTCCGGCCTTCTGGCACTCGGCGGATTTTTCTTTGCTCAGGGCGGGGTTTGATGACGAATAAGGTAAAGCCATTCCCATCGCTTCGATGGCGGAAGCCATGGTGTTTGCCGTATACATACCGCCGCATGCGCCCGCGCCGGGACACGAATTCTGGACAATGCCTTTGAAATCCTCCGGCGTAATTTTGCCTGCGATCTTTTCACCCAGCGCTTCAAATGCAGAGATTATATTGAGTTCTTTTCCTTTCCAGTGACCACCAGCAATCGTTCCCCCGTACAACATGATGGCTGGGCGGTTTAAGCGTGCCATTGCGATCAGTGCGCCTGGCATATTTTTGTCACAACCAACAACGGCGATCAGGCCGTCGTAATATTGTGCTCCACAAACTGTTTCAATCGAGTCGGCAATGATCTCGCGGCTGACGAGCGAATAACGCATTCCCTCTGTTCCATTGCTGATGCCATCGCTTACGCCGATGGTATGAAAAACCAGTCCTACAAGTTCCTGATCCCAGACAGCGGTTTTTACTTCCTGTGCAAGTTTGTTGAGATGCATATTGCAGGTGTTTCCGTCATAGCCGGTGCTGACAATTCCTACCTGCGCTTTATTTAGATCCGTTTCAGTTAATCCAATACCGTACAACATTGCCTGCGCGGCGGGTAATGTCGGGTCCTGGGTAATCGTTCTGCTGTACTTGTTCAAAACTTCTTAATTTATTTATATCTGTTATTTTAATTTTATTTTAACCTGTAGTTTTCTGTTCTTAGCTCATGGTCGATAGAGCCCATGGACCATGACCATCGACTTTTATATGATAACATAACTAAATGATCTTTCAAGCACCTGGCACCGGTATGCTTCCTGGATGATGGCGCCGAGGCTGTCTTTCCACTCCTTCTTAAAAGTATTGGCATCGGTAGATTCAATTCCCGCGATGTCAACTGCAGTTCCGCAGAGGAACGCGCTGTCAGCGGATTCAAGCTCGTGTGGATTGATATTTCTCTCTACGACGGGTATATCAAGTTCACGACAAATATTTAGTACAACCTGACGGGTAATGCCTGGAAAAATATTTCCGAAGGGGGCAGTGTAAAGCACACCATCTTTTTCAAGAAAGAAATTTCCGGCGGGGGCCGCAGCGACATTTCCATTCAAATCGAGCATCAATGCGTCATCGTAACCACGTGCTTTCGCTTCTGTTGTGGCCAGGATGTTACAGACATAATAGCCTGTGATCTTGCCTTCAACTTTGAATGACGCGGGGTCGGGCCTGCGGTGAGAGGAAACACAAACTTTCAGAAGTTTTTCACCGTGGTACTTTGCCCATTTCCAGGTTCCCATCATCAGGTTGACCTGAGGGGTCTGCGTGAGCCTCATATTCGGCCCGCAAAAAACCAAAGGTCTCAGGTAGGCATCTGTGAGGTTATTTTTTTCAATCAACTGATAGGCCACCTGCGTAAGCTCCTCGGAATCATAGTCCAACCGGATTCCTAACAGTGAGCAGCTGTTTTTCAGCCGTTCAAAATGTTCGAAAGCCTTAAATAATTTGACGCCGTTTAATGTTTGGTAAGACCGTATCCCTTCATATGCCCCAAAGCCGTAGTGCAGGGTTTGGCTGTAGGGATCGATATGCGCATCAACAGCTTTGATGAACTTACCATTTAGGAAGAGGACCGTGTCCTTCGTGTAATACATATTTACAACTGTTAGTTTGTTATAGCCATTATAAAACAAAACCGCCCCGGATTTCTCAGGGGCGGTCAGTTTGTATTTTTATAAAGATATTATACCATGAATGCCCCCGAGGGTTCTATAATGCCGGTAACGACGATAAGGAGCACAGAAAGCAGATTTCCCACGTTTGCACTCCGGATGAATTGACTTGTCGGATCGTTAAATAATACCATAATCTTTTGCTACACCACAATTTTCACGAATAATCGATTAGTATTCAAGGGAAAAGGAGAAAAAATTTTTGATCGTCTTAACGAATGTTAGGTAAGCAGGAAAAGTCGACCTGCTTTTTTCGTTATTCATCCCTCAAAATATCCGCCGGATTCATTAAAGCAGCTTTCACGGAATGGTAACCCGTAATCAATATGGCAA
Organism: Cyclobacteriaceae bacterium; assembly: GCA_040902445.1. Classification (GTDB taxonomy): domain Bacteria; phylum Bacteroidota; class Bacteroidia; order Cytophagales; family Cyclobacteriaceae; genus Chryseosolibacter. The sequence continues at coordinate 16,006 of JBBDXJ010000170.1, forward strand.
TAGCCAACGTACTTGCGCCGGTCAGAAAGAATAAGCCGATGGAAGGCGTGATGCGGTAAGCGAAATCCTGAAGCCACTCATGCATGAGCCAGTAGGCCAACGGAGCTCCTATCAGAAAAGCGATGAGGATAAGCCTTGTGTAACCCTTCGAAATCAGGATCAATATTTGTGAGACGGATGCACCTGAAACTTTTCGGATGCCGATTTCTTTCATGCGCTGTTCAAGCGCATAGATGATCATTCCTAAAAGCCCCAGGCTCGCGATCAGCAAGCGATGATCTCTTTTGATGGTGTGATATAAGACATGATAAAATTTCCAGGTGTATGGATGCTGGTCATCAGTTCCACTTCGGGCACCTCGGCATTAACTGCATAAGCCACACCGGGACCTGTTGACGCAAACTGGTTGTCGCTGTTTTCTCCCCAGATAAAAGTCTGGTTGATACGATAGATGCGCTCAGCGTTTTTATGAAACCCGTCATAGCTGAATTCATGACGCACGTACAGATAGATAAGGAGCGTACAGGCAATGCTCACAGTTAGTCCCAGCAGGTTGATAAATGAAAACAGCTTTTGGCGCTGGAGGTTTCGTACGAAATGGAGAAGGTGGTGGCGGATCATAACCAGAATTCAGATGAGTATGGCACAAAGGCTGTACCGTTTACGAAATGGGCCTTATCAAAGCCAAAATTGTCCTTTTGAACCGCGTAGTTGTTCGGAATTGTGATATTTTGTTCGTTTTTGGACATAAGACACTGTATTTGATTTTCGCTGTGGCTGTTGTATTGATCTGGCAGATCCGCAAAGGTATCCAGGATGAGATGACGAAACTCGCTGAGATCCTGCAGTTAAAAGAAGAACTGACAATGGAAGAATGAAAATAATTATAGGAATTTTATTATAGACCTTCAGTTAAATCCCTTTGCGGGTAGGATCGCAGTTGGCGACGGCTGCAATCCTTTTCATATGGAATTCATTCACCTGCGTGGCATAATGTTTTACGGTCATTCGAAAACACACTATTATGTCAGCATGTAATTTCAGTATTCCTTTTTCAGGTTCACCCGGTGAGATATTACAAAAGGCGCAAGCGGCCATTCACGATCAGGGAGGTCATTTCAGGGGCGACGATAATTCAGGCATGTTTCAGTTAAAGGTCCTGGGCAGCGAAATCAGGGGCTCTTTCCATATTTCAGGACAGGAACTCAACATAACCATAGATTCAAAACCATTCCTGATCCCGTGCAATACCATCCAAAGTTATCTGGCAAAACATCTCGATACAGTGGGGGCATGAATCCTCAAATATCCGAATGCTTCAGCTTCAGGTAACTGAAATAGTTGAAGAGGAAGGTCCAGCCAAGTACGATAGCTACGGAGCTAAAGGTCAGGTAGTCACGGATTTCCTGAAAAGCGTAGCGCTTAAGGGGCATCGGTACCAGGTTGGAGATACTCTCAAGCGGTAAAAACTCAATCATCCAGGGTACATACTCATCAATGTTTTCGCGGATAATAAGTTCCAGCATCCGGGCCAATAACAACAGAATGATGGTTAGTCCCGAGCGTTGGATCAGCACACCCAGCATAAGGGCAAAAGAGAGAAAAGCGAATATTTCGATGAGATAGGCGATCAGAAACTCCATGTCGGCAAACACGAAACTCCAGTTGATGGATGGTGTGTAGATCAGGCCCGTGACAAAACTTATCACCATGATCATGGCCACACTGAGGAAACTCAGCAACAGGTTGGTTAATATTTTACTGTATAAGAATTCCAGGCGGCTTAACCCGTCGATTACGTTCTGTCTTAGAGTCCGATACTGGAACTCATTGGTTATGGAAATTACAGTCATGATTCCCAGTACTATTTTAAAGAAACCGCTGAAGTAGATCAGGTTCAACCATACATCGGGAAAGTGATAGAGCGGAATCCGGTTTATATTCAATTTGGACCCAAAGTCTTCAAAAGTCCGCGCGATCCACTTTAGAAATTCCATGCCGCTGGCTGTGGAAAATGCCAGGGTTATGAAATACAATCCACAAACGATCCAGAAAGTCCGGTAGCTGATGAGTTTTTTGAGATCGATTTTGAGAAGGTGAAGCATATTAGGGAATTAAGTACGATATTCGAGGGAGGTAAAAATTGTGGCGAAGAAGGAGTTCCCTCGTCCTTCATACCTTGAATCAGCTTCCGGCGAGGATTTCCAAAAACTGCTTTTCAAGACTTTTCTTTTTAGTTACCAGATGGGAGACTACCACTCCTTTTTCAAAGAGAAACTGATTGAGATCTTTGCTGTCGAATCCATCGCGCAAGGCAACCTGGAAACTTCCATTCTCACGGTTGATGGAATAGGCCCCTGAAAATGTCATCAATATTTCATGGAAGCCAGCGCTATCAGCAAAAACTTCAACAGTTTCCGATCCTTTGCCAACCATGCCTACAGGACCCGTATGAATGAGGTCTCCTTTTTTCAAGACGGAAAAGTGTGTGCAAACTTTCTGGACTTCATCCAGCAAGTGGCTGGCCAGGATAATGGTTTTTCCGTTAGCCGCGATCTTTTTTATAAGTTCACGTATCTCGGCGATACCCATAGGATCAAGTCCATTGGTAGGTTCATCGAGTATTAAAACGGTTGGATCATTTAACAGCGCAGAAGCAATAGCCAGGCGTTGCTTCATACCAAGCGAGTAAGTTTTGTATTTATCGTCCTTTCGTCCTGTAAGTTCAACCAGGTCTAAAACATTGGGTATATTATCGGGAGGGCATTGTTTTACCATAGCGTTGAGTTCCAGATTTTTCTGCCCGGTGAGGTAGGGATAAAAAATCGGATGTTCTAATACGGCACCGATCTTTTTGCGGAGGTGGTGTGTTGGGGGCGCACCGAACCAGGTAAAATGGCCAGCGGTTGGATTGACGACACCCATCAGCATGCCGAGCGTTGTGGTTTTCCCACTTCCGTTTGGTCCAAGCATACCGAAAACCTGCCCGCGTTGTACTTCGAGGTTAAGGTTATTCACGGCCCGGATCCGGCCAAAGTGTTTTGTGAGATTGGAGATCGACAGTACTGTTTCCAAAGTTTTGTATTTACAGTTCGAATGAATTCGCCTTTTCCGGCCAATTATGACAAATTAATGGTTTTCATCTGACTTTTTATCCTCATCGTCGTCATCATCATCGTGGACGAATGCTTTGATCTTACTGCTTATGTCAGTGCTTTTATCCAGGGCGTTATACAAACTTGTAACCTTATCGAGGGCGATGGCGCCAAGGATATCCAATACGTAAAGATTTTTTGCATCGTTAATGAGGACAAGCATGCCTTCTGTTTTACCACCCTGCTCTTTCAGATACACATCGAAGTTCTTTCCTTCATGGCGGCTTGTCATGATCCCCTGAAAGGCTTCTGCCTTATAATCAGATACAAGTTTGTTAAATTCAGCATTACCAAAATTCGTTTCTTCTTTTTTGATCATCAGAAAACGCATTTTCTCAATATCCTCAATGAGTTTATCAAATTCTTTGTCATCAGTCTGATTGAGCATGCGGAGGGTATTGTTATAGAAAAAAAGTTGCAGAGATCCGGAGTGTTTTTTATGCAACGCTTCCGTTGTCAGGCTCTGGGCTTTGAGCAAGGTGGGTGCGAACACGATGAAAAATATTACCAGTAGAATTTTCGGGTTCATAGGGATTTTATTAGAGCTTATAGGAAAGTTTGTGACCGCTGTTTGTCAGCAGGTCTGCATCGATATAGCCTTTTATTTCAACGGCAACAACCTCATCAGGGTTGTCTATTAAAATCTGTTCTCCGGCCATCCAAAGAACAGTACGCGCGAAGAATCCGGAAGTTTTGAAGGCATGCACATTTTCACTCGAAGAAAATTTTCCTTCAAGTGATTGAAAACTATGGCTTTGGGCGAGAGATCCGGATATACCAGCGATCAATAAAGCAACAAAGAGTACAGAGAATTTCATTTGGAATAATTTAGAATCCATAAGCGTAAAAGCAAAAAGCGTTGCCTTTCAGGACAACGCCTCTGAATTTTATTTTTATTTAGTTTTGTCTTTCGCGCGAATTATCTCCCGTACCTTTTTTCGGCTGCTTGTCTATATTATGGAGATTTTCCAGGCCTTTTATATTCATTTTTGTTCCGATGCGCGAGATCTGTTTCAGATCAATTTCACCGAACAGGCTCATGATCATAAATTCTTCATTGCCCCCGACGACCATCAGCATTTCTGAAATCTTGCCTCCGTTTTCATCGATCATGAACTTCACATCCTTGTCTTTATCGCGAACAGACATGAGTTCCTCGAAATTCTTCGGTATGAGACCAAGTGCTTCTTTATATAGTTCACGGGAGTTGCGGGCATTCTGTTTGGCGAGGATTTTCAAACCTTTGAGTTTACTGATGGCTTCCAGTACTTCTTTATCCTCCGGGGTTTCGGCATCCATCTCCGTGAACAGTCCAAACATTTTGCTGGAAATATTCACATTCGTAAAGGTCTCATCATCCTGGTATTTGGTAAAAAACTTGGAAATGACATCCTGGCTGTTTGCGGCGTTCACGGTTGACATCAGCACCACAATCGCAACGATCTTTTTCATATTTTTCATGTGTTAAGTTCTCTTTTAAATATTGTTAAAGGATTTTATTCAAATTTTAAAGTTCAGCTTTTGTTTCTTCTTTCCTGATATCTTCCTGGGCTTCGTTGAAAAGGTTTATTTTTTTTGCCTGTTCTTCCGCAGTGCCGAAACTCTTTGAGATCATCATCAGCGCTTTCTTAGTTTCCTCAAAAGCCATTTTAGGATCATTATAGGTATCCTGTGGCGTGGACTTTCTCACTTCCATACGCACCAGCCAGATTGCGACGACCAACACCACTATTCCCGCTGCGATGCGCATCGAGTTGTAGATCAGCGATGAGATTTTTCCTTTTTTTGGAGCCGCGATATTTCTGATCACGTTCCTGTCAAAGGAAACATCCGTTAAGGACTTCTCTTTCTGGTCATCAAAATAACGGAACAGGGCTGCGGTCTCCTTCAATTGTTCAGGGACTTGCGCTTCCCGGAAGTGAGTCTGTAACTGCTGCTCTTCTTCGAGCGAAGTTTCACAGTTCCAATACTTGTTTAATAGTTCATCTATTTTCTCAGAGTCCATAGGCGTCAATTTTTATCATCTTCTCCCGCACTGAGTTTCTTGCGCGAAACAGATTCACTTTTACCTGGTTCATATCCAGCTCGAGGATTTCGCATATCTCCTGGTAACTGTATCCCTCCACATCGCGAAGGTGTATGACCTGGCGCTGTTTTTCAGGGAGTGCTGCGATCATCTGGGTTATTTTTTGCATACTTTCACCCATTTCAGTTGATTCATGTGGGGTTAAAGCCTCGTGGTGAAGGCTAAAAGTTTCTTCTATCGGCTGAGTTTGCTTTCTGGTGATCAGGCGGATGCGGTCCAGGGAGAGGTTCCTTGTAATGCGCATGCACCAGGCCTCCCAGTTTTCAACCTGCTTCATCTGCTCCCGTCCGTTCCAAACCCTGATAAAAACCTCCTGAACAATGTCTTTTGCTTCCTCTTCATTCCCTAAAAATCGCATGGCAAAGCGAAAAAGCTTGTTTTTGGCTGGTAAAACCCGGTTTTCGAAAGATTCAAGATCCATTCGCTGAAATTCAACAACAAGACGCAAAGGTAGGGTAGATGTTACAAACTATTTCTAAAATAATTTATCGAGCGCATGCTCTATAAAAACCTTTCACCAACTTCCCTCCAGTTGTTCAGCCGGTTGAAATGATTAAGATGGATGTTATGGGGTGCGGTAAAAATAAACTTTTCGCCGTTGAAGTGTTCAAGATTATGAACAAGATCGTCGATCATGAAATCACCATGAACGACTTTTTTGCTTCCGCAGAAAACGATCTGTTTCCAGGTTAGAAAGGGAAAATGCTCCCTGATCCATTGTAACTTTTCAGAAAGTGACTTCGGAAATTCCATCGCTGCCGAAACAATGAATAGCTCATACTTTTTGTTCAGTTGTTCCATTACCTCCTGGCAATCTTCGTTGACAGCCATTGTGCGGAAGAAATTTTCCCGGTAGGGAAATTCTGCGATCGTCCCATGGTTTTCGGGAAACCCTTCGCCTTCACCTTTGCCATTTAAAATCGCCCGATCAACCCTGACCCCAAATTCTTTTTCATAATAGTCAATGAACTGGCCGGTGGCGTCGGCCATAACGTCGTCCATATCTACAATCAGTCGTTTCATACTTAAGTATTTGCTACCTTTCTTTGACAGAACAACAAAGTTGGTGGTTTATGATTCACAGACAAATTTTTGTGTGCTCCCGGTGGAGGATTTGTCGCGAAAATTATCAAAGATGATGGTGGAAAACCCTGAGAAAATTGTCGTATTTCAGCATTTTGACAATGCGATCGATGCCCACATCGCAAAGTCTAAGCTTGACGCCTATGGCGTTCCCTGTTTTCTTACGGAAGAGAACATGGCAAACCTCTATCCGGGTCAAAGCTTATATGCTTTCAAGATCAGGCTTCACCTCTTTGGCTCCGACCGGGACCGAGCTTCACAAATTCTTATGGGCGAAGATCTATCAATACAGGGCGAGGATTCCGGGAACTGTCCAAAATGTCAATCGTTAGGAGTAACCAGGGGTTTTCCAAAAAAAGATGCAGACAGTTTACTCTTTGTTTTGTTTGGCGTCTTTTTTCCGCACAAAAAAGTTAATCAATGCCCTAACTGCGGTTTCGAATTCTGATTTGGATATCGCCGATTCCATATTAATTTAGAGGCAGAATAAATTTATGGTAAAACCGATAGTTGGTATAATGGGGCCCGGAGAAAGCGCCCGGCCCGAGGAAAATGAAATGGCCTTTGAACTAGGTAAGGCCATTGCTGAACAGGGCTGGATCGTGCTGACCGGAGGCAGAAGTTTCGGAATAATGGAAGCTGCCATGAAAGGGGCTCATGAAGGGAGAGGATTGACCATTGGTATTTTACCAAATGATAATCCGGAAAATTCATCTGATGATGCAGACATCAAGATCCTTACCGGAATGGGGAGTGCGAGAAATATCATCAATGTGCTCTCAAGTCATATCGTGGTTGTTATTGGAATGGCGGCTGGAACTGCTTCAGAAGTTGCACTGGCGATCAAAGCCAACAAAAAAATAATTTTACTACACCAGGATGAGATCACGATCCTCTTTTTTAAAAACCTGGGTACGTATAAGATTCTGGTCGCCAATACCATTGAAGAAACGATGCGAATAATCAAGGATTATCTGCGGGTAAGTCACCACCATCATTACCCCGAGCCACTGAATCCCTAAGTCCTCCGTGCGAACTAGTCCTACCCTTCAGGGGAGCTAGAGGGGCTATTTCTTCATTACTGTGAATTCAACGCGACGGTTATTAGCTCGGCCTTCTTCCGAATCGTTGGTTTCAATAGGTTTCCCTTCTCCATAACCATGGGCGGTTAAGCGGAAGCTGTCTATTCCCTGGCTGATAATGTAATTTACCACCTCTTCCGACCTGCCCTGGGATAGAGTCGCATTATAATCATCCGATCCTTTGTTGTCGGTGTGACCGGAGATCTCTATTTCAACAGACGAATTTTGCTTAAGGAAATCCACCACCTTGTCGAGTTCGACAAAGGATTCGTTTTTCAGTGTAGTCTTATCAAAATCAAAATAAATATTTTTTAAGCGAACGGTAAGACCAACTTCAATTGGCTGCAGCACAATATCTTTTGTTACCGGCGTCAGGTCCTTATCATTGATCCACACACTGTCAACTGCATTGAGATAGCCTTCCGCGGACGCCGTGATCACATACCATCCCAGTTCTTCGATCTCCCGCTCGTAGGATCCTCTGGGCGCATTTATTTTTATTGGCTGATTATTCTTTCCTTTTAAGGCCACGTCGAGGTTCGCCGGAATCTGTTTATTGGTTTTCTGATCATATATCTTGCCATTCAAAATTAATTGTTTGGCAATGGGTGTGAGCGGAATATCAATATGGATGGTGGTATCGCTATACAAGAGCGGAATTTTTACTGACTCGGATGCCGGCAAAAATCCTTCCAGGCTTGCCGTTAGTGCATAGCCAGTCACTTCCGGGATCTTCGATTCGAATTTTCCGGAAACATTTGAGCGCAGTTTTAAGGCGTCGCGGTCCACCAATCTGATTTCAACATTTGCCTGAAGCGGATCATTTGTTTTTTGATTGTAGACTGTACCGGCGAGCGTGATCCCGAAAGTTCTTGGCATCAGCATGTACAAATCCAGTTGTGCTCCTTCCAGGGCTTTGTTGGCGCGGCTTGTGAAGATATTTCCCTCTGAATCCATCGTGAAGTAAAAATCAAGCGCGGCAGTATTGATAGGTTTGCCGAGATTTACCGGTTCCGACCAATTCATCCAGGTGTCGTCAAGGCGAGTGCATTTATATATATCCACACCTCCCTGCCGGCCTGGCGCCTGCCGTGCGCTGCCAAAAAATAAAGTCTTCTGATCGGGTCCGATAAATGGTCCAACCTCATCCATGTTGGTGCTGAGTTTCATTTTGAGGGGTTGTGAATACGACCCATCGCCCTGAAGGTGGCTGGCATAAAGATCGCTGGTGGGGCTGTTTTCCTTTTCGCTAAAATATATGATGATATGCTTCTTGTCTCCTGACATCGTGGCGCCATAAAAACGACCATTGTTCATTTTTTTGAACTCTTTGACATCGAGTTCTACGAGGTTACCCCTCGTATTTGCAATCGAAAATCCTTTCTCTCCCTTACTCTTTCCACCTTTAATAAAAATATTACCATCAGGTAAAATGGTGAATACCTGGTTTGAGGGATGAATGTTAAAAGGGGATGACATATGTTCGGCCGGAGACCACACACCCTGTTCGTCTTTTCTTGAAACCCAGATATCCTGGGTATCATCTTTTCCATAGGTGTTTTCCGGGTGATTTTGCACAAAGAAATAAAGTGTTTTGCCGTCAGGAGAAACTACCGGCGCAGCTTCATGGCGGAACGTATTTACGGTTTTGTCCATTTTTACAAGTTCGTACCTCGCCGATACTTCCTGTGCTCGGAGAACAAAACTAAGGGCTGTAAACAGGAGCGTTACAAGCAGTCTCATGGTTGGGATGTTAGGTAAAAAATAAGTCCTTAAAACAACATGAATCCCCTGAAAGGAGAAACCGTAACTTCAATTTATCGGGTTAATCACCGGAAAAGAATAAAATCCCTACCGCTGATAGATATCGCGAGAACAACAATTAAGAGCGCAATCAGGTTAAAGATAAACATCCTTTTGTGTTTGGCAGTGCTGTCAGCCATTTTTTTGGAGGTGGTTCTTGCTAATGTAATAAATATGATGGCAATGAGCATTGCTGTATTGTGTTCCACCAGCCAGTAACGGGTGGAAGGATCTTTCATAGCTGAGCCGGAAAATTGTACCACGGGGCTGACAAAAAATAAAATCAATCCCAGAAGAAGTTGTAAATGCGTCGAGATGAAGAGAAACAGGCTAACCTTATTGTCGGTCGATGTATACGGTTTTCTATTTATCAGGCCGACGAGGGAAGCAATGATGACGACTATAAGTAAGACAAGGACAATGTATCGAAGATAAGAGTGAGTGAAAAGTAAACCGTTGTACATAGGGTAGGATTTTAACTTGAAATTAGCACCCGAAATCGAAACTTCCGAACTTTGTCCTCCATTTAAGGCCGGTGGGCCTCTTTCACTGCGGGCAACCCTCTCACATCCACACCAAAAAGCTTCTTAAAAATTGTTTTTTGGCAGGGTGAATGGCTTCCTGGCGGGTTTCTCTGTAAAATAAACCCGGATTCACTATTTTTAAGTAAATAATAATCTAAAAAATATCATTTTTGCGGAAAGCTTTGTATGGCTTTTAAAAATCCATCTAACACATACTTATAATTTCAAATAATAAAAGTTAAATCAAAATTGACAATGAACAAAATACACCTTTGCATCACCTTGCTATTATGTGTTGCATTTGCCTGTTCCGACAAAGAAAACGGAGTGGGTGATGTGAACGAGACGGAGGAATATTCAGGTAAAACCTATGAATCCGAAAAACTGACTTATGGTGTGGATACCATTGCTGAAAATCTCAAAAATCCATGGGGCATTGCTTTCTTACCCGATGGCCGGATGCTGGTAACCGAACGCGCCGGAGAGATTCTAATTTTTCAGGACGGCAATCAACTCGCCGAAAAAATTCAGATCCCGGATGTTTTTGTTCATGGACAGGGAGGACTGCTGGATATAAAGCTGCATCCTGATTATGATGAGAACGGGTGGATATATCTAAGCTATGCCAAAAAAGGTGAGGGCGGTGGTGGAACTGTTATCGTTCGCACAAAACTGGAAGGAAATAAATTCACGGCAATCGAGCAATTGTTTTCGGCCCAACCGTTGTCTGAATCAGGTGCTCACTTCGGATCGCGGATTGTGTTTGATGGAAATGGCTATATGTACTTTTCTTCAGGTGAACGCGGCACAAAAGAAAATGCCCAGATGCTCAGCAATCACCTTGGAAAAGTTTTGCGTCTGCACGATGATGGCAAAGTACCCACTGACAATCCTTTCGTAAATACGGCGGGGGCTAAACCGGAAATCTGGAGCTATGGCCACCGCAACCCCCAGGGCCTTGTGTATGACTCGGATACAAAAACTCTTTGGGATGTCGAGCACGGTCCCCGTGGTGGTGATGAGCTTAATAAGGTGGAGAAGGGAAAGAATTACGGTTGGCCGATTATTACGTACGGTATCAATTACGACGGTACTCCGATCACTGACAAAACTTCTCAGGAAGGATTGGAACAACCTGTTACCTACTGGGTTCCCTCTATCGCCCCCTGCGGTATGATGCAGGTGAAAGGAGATAAATACGAGGGTTGGAAAAATAGTTTATTGGTCGGAGCCCTGGCGCTCCAGCATGTGGCGCGTGTTGAGCTGTCGAATGACAAATACGTAAGTCAGGAAAGACTCATTGATCAAATGGCAAGGGTGCGCGCCGTTGAAGAAAGCCCTGACGGATACATTTATATCGCCACCGAGGGACCTGGCATGTTGCTCAAAGTGATCCCCGTAAAGGAGAAGGAAGGGAAATAGTCCTTCATCCTTCACTGCCCCATCATTACAAAGGCTCCCCAATACTAGGGTACCATGTATTATGTCATGAGTTGAAGTTGGGCTTGTTTAAAGG
>JBBDXJ010000171.1:0-4015 GCA_040902445.1 Cyclobacteriaceae bacterium
ACCAAATGAATCATTAAGAAAATTATGCTGCATTATTTAAGACGTTATGTATAGTTATTTACTCTTGCCTTTACCTGCACATTCAGTGGAGTTCCGGGTTGCAGCGTGGCATTCTGGATATTGACCTCAGTCACCTGGGGAATTGGTGGGAGAGGGCTGGTATCAAATCCGCTCCCTATAGCGCCACCACTGGGGAAAGGGAAGGCACCGCCATAAATACCAATGTCAGTTCCATCGGTGCCGTTGTTTCGGCCTACACTGGAAGCCTTAAGCCTGTAATTGAAGGTATTGTTGTAATTATTGAGATCTGTGACAACCTCGAAATCGGGAGTGACGGCAACGTAGTTAGTTCCTTCACTGTTGCTTCCTCCTGTAAAACTATTGGTCGGTGCTGTAGGTCCAACCGTTGTGAGATTCGAAATGTTTTTGTTGAAGGTATTAAAGTTAACCTGGGCCGTCATAAGAGTACCTGTGGATCGGATAAAAATATTATTGGTAAGGGTAGCATAATACAGGTAGTTTAAATTGTTTGCACCTGTAAATACGTTATGATCGATCAAGACAGAACTGGCTGAAAAACCATAGATGATTCCGGCTGAAAAAATATTGTTTTGAATCGAAATATTGGTTGCTGATACTGCAGTGGGGCCGCCACTCCCTCCGTATATTGAACCAGATATAATGTTGTTATAGATCGTCCAGTTATTTCCATAGTTTGCGCCCAAATAGGTATAGATGGTTGACAAACTATTTCTGAACAGACGTATGTCGTTAATGGAAAGGGACCCGCTTTGAAAGTAGATTAAACTTGCTATTGCGAATCCTGAGATCACAGAGCCCGACCCATCTTGTAAGCCTGCGTCGCGAAAAAAGTATATGTTGCTGACCCGCGTTGGCAGATTGAATTGGTTGTTGGAGTTATACCCGGCCCCCATTATAACCAGTCGTTTATTTACGGTAAAATCCGGATACAGAAACTGCGATCCGTGAACGTAAATTGTATCACCAGCCACAGAGGCGTCAATAGCTGATTGTACCGTAGCAAATTGCGCCGGGCGATCGGGATTATTACTTACGGTGCGAATTGTTGCGTGGGCGGAAAATGTCAGGCATAGAATGGATCCTGCCAAAAGGCCAAAAATGGAGTTTTTCATGTCGATGAAGGTTAGGCGATTAACTAAGTTAATACATCCTTTCGTCAATTTTAAGAAATGAATAAGCTTTTTTTCGCAAGGTTCCCTGTTTTCAGGTAGCACGGGATCTTAGACATTCCCTGCGCTTCTATTAATTAAGGTTTTGGATGATCCTTCTCAAAATCTCAACACCTTCTTTTATTGAACTGGGTTTGGAGACAAAAAATGCGTTTAAGGAAGCATACTTGTCATAACTTTTGTGATAAGACGTGGTTGAGAACATGACGACTTTGGTCTCCCTGAACCTGGAATCGCGCCGGATCTCCGCCAGTGTTTCATAGCCATTTAAAATCGGCATATTAATATCCAGGAAAATAACATCCGGCAGATCACCGTTGTCGAGAAGGGTGATGGTCTGTATGCCATCTTCGGCCAGGACCAGTTTTATTTGGGAGTCGATCTCCTGAATCATCTCCACAAAAGTCAGCCTGTCGTCATCATCGTCATCAGCATACAAAATCACCATAGGTGTATAGGCAGGGTTGTTTGTTAAAACAGGTTTATGATAGGAAAAATTGTGAAGAGAAGCAATTTTTAGTCGTCGCAATCACTTAATTTAATTTTCCTGTCTTTGCTTCGAAAACTGCTTGCCCGTGCTGAATTTTTTCCAGTTCACTGGTGGTCCGAAAAGTCCAAAAAAAAACTGCCCTCATTCCTGAGGGCAGTTTGGCCTATTAGAATAAACTTCACCTATCTTGCCAATATTAATTTTTTATTGATGACCTGATAACCGTTCGTGATTCTGTAAACATAGATCCCGCGAGGAAGGTCTCCGGCATTTACGTCAACCTGGTAAAATCCGCCAGGTTTGGCTATACCGTCAAAGAGAGTTCCAATTTTATTTTTCGTAGGACTAAACAACTCGATCACAACATGTGAATCCGATTCCGCGCCATGAAATTCAATGGTGGCTTTAGAATAAAATGGATTTGGATAGGCTTCTATATTGAAATTTAATTCAGCGCCTGAGCCTGCTGATCTTCCGGAACTGGAAATTTTATTTGTATTGACCGGAAGGTCAACGAATGCGCTACATGAACTCAGGCAATCGAAGGAACCGCTCACCACGGTGTAGGTTCCTGTGCAATCCACTATGATGCAACGTGTGGTTTCACCCGTGCTCCATTTGTACGAACTTAAACCCTCAGGCGCGCATAGCGTGGTAGTCTCTCCCGCGCTCGGGAATAGATTCCCGGTAATACTGCAGGAAGGTATGGGGTTCTCAGTGACAGTTTTGGAGCAGGTGTTTGTGCAGCCGTTTTTGGTCACTGCCAGAGAATATTTTCCGGCCGCATCAACGGTAATGCAACGCGATGTGGCGCCAGTGCTCCACAGGTATTTATACCCGTAACCGTAAGGTGCGCAAAGCTCTGTTGATTCCCCTTCGCATAAGCTACCGTCTCCTGCGATGGTACAGGCAGGCATAGGAACTGTAACTGTTTTGCTGCAAGTATTGGTGCATCCGTTTCGGCTAGCTTCCAGAGAATACGTTCCTCCGGAGCTGATGAGGATGGAACGTGTTGTCGCCCCTGTGCTCCACAAATAGGTGTAACCGGTTCCGGAAGGCCCGGAGAGTGTTGAAGTTGTTCCTTGGCAAAGGGTGCTGCTTCCGGAGATGCCGCACGAAATCGGTGCAACAGATATTGTTTTACCGCAAGTGTCTGAATTTCCATCCCTGGTTACTGTCGCGGAATAAGTTCCGCCGGCGCTTACGTCAATGCAACGTGTGGTTGCACCATTGCTCCATAAATAGGTATTACCTTTTGCATACGGCGCACAGATCCGGGTTGTTTCTCCCTCGCAAATGGTCCTTTTTCCTGTGATAGGGCAGGATAGATCAGATGAAACGGTGACTGTTTTGGTGCAAGTAGCAGGAGTGCCAGGAGTGCCAGTGGAGCTTCCACTTTTGTTCACTGTTACAGAATAATCTCCCGGCGTGTTGACGGTAATGCAACGCGTTGTTGCACCATTGCTCCATAAATAGGTGAACCCCTTGCCGTAAGGTGTGCAAAGCTGGGTTGATTGTCCGGGGTACAGAATGCCACTTCCTTCGATATCGCAGAATGGGGCATCAGTAAGTTTAACAATTTTCTTGCAGGTTCTCTTGCATCCGCCTTCATTGGTAACGGTAACAGAATAATCTCCTGCCGCGCTGGCGGTTATACAATTTGTTGTTTCCCCGGTACTCCACAAATAGGTGGAATTAGCGGAAGCAGGTGCGCATAGCTGAGTTGATCCACCTTGAATTATCGTGCTGCTGCCCTCGATAAGGCAGGATGGCGCGGGTGTTTCGGTAACGGTTTTGGTGCAAATGGTTGACAGTTGTTTGCTCCTGGTCACGGTTGCAGTGTAATTTCCCCCCTTGCGAACCATAATGCAACGTGTTGTTTCTCCATTGCTCCATAAGTAAGTAAAGTCTTTTCCGTACGTTGCGCAAAGTGTTGTCGCACTTCCCTCGCAAATCGTGCTTTTTCCTGCGATGTTGCAGGCAGGAGCGGAGGAAGCTGTAACAGTTTTGCTACAGACACTTTCGCATCCTTCTGCATTGGTGATGGTAACGGTATATTTTCCTGCAGCGCTTACGGTAATACAATTTGTTGTTTCCCCATTACTCCACAGATAGGTTGAATTTTCTGATAAAGGTGCACAAATCTTAGTTGATTCTCCCGGGCAGCAGATGTTGCTATTACCAGTTAAAGTGCAGCTCGGCCCACTTACATTTACAATAATATGATTTGAAGTTGCGCTTCCTCCGCATGAATTTTTGACAAAATAGTCACCGGCTTTGGTAACTGTAATGGATGGTGTGGTGGCTCCGGTAC
>JBBDXJ010000172.1:0-27044 GCA_040902445.1 Cyclobacteriaceae bacterium
AACCAAGCCGCATGTTAATCCTCTTTTGATAACGATTTACTTGGGATAAGAAAACCTTTCAATAATTTTGTATCCCTTGGAAAGAGAAGTACCGCCCTTCAATTCGAAATC
This sequence comes from Cyclobacteriaceae bacterium, assembly GCA_040902445.1. GTDB lineage: Bacteria > Bacteroidota > Bacteroidia > Cytophagales > Cyclobacteriaceae > Chryseosolibacter. Next base: position 112 of record JBBDXJ010000172.1, read on the forward strand.
AAATCCTTGCTTCCTCAGACCGTGAAGGACATGCATAATCCAATAGTCTTTTTCGATCAGGCCGGCAAGGATACCTGTTTCTTCCTCAAGGATTCGTAGCAATGCAGGAAACTCCGGATGATTGTGCAGGTAATCAATGGGCATGTTGAGGAGTCCGTGTTAGGAACTGAGAGAAAAGTTTTTTCGTCCTGACACTTCCATATCTGTTTGCGTAAACCTTTACTTTACGCATATCCATGCTGTGCACTTTTTTTGCCACGTTCTTCAACACCTCGTCCCTGTCTTCTGCAAGCGAGTCAATATTATTCACGAGATCCACCAGGAGAAATTCCGGTGTGGAAGTTTGCGGAAAGTGAGGCCTCCTGCGAAATTCAAAAGTCCGGTTACCCAGTTTAAACTCTCCATGTCGCTTGTGATTATACACAGTTTTCTTATTGTAAAGCTGCGTGGTACCAACGCCAAGACTATTGTAAGCATTTGGCGAAGTAACCAGAAATCGATTGTCTTTCAGAAAGCCTTCCACCAGCGCGCCCTCGTCAGGAGGAAGAACACCGAAAGCAGTCTTCTTAGGATAATAATATAATCCTTGCGACACTTTCTGAAGTATGCCTTCCTCAAGCAGTTGGTTCAAATGCCGGTCAACCGACTTCGACCAATTGGTTAGCTCGTTTCTCCTATAGACCTTGCCCGGCTGCAGACGCTTCGTTAAATCCTGTAAACGTGACATACACATTAATCTTTTACAGTGTAAATGTACAATTTTAGTGCCTATTTGCATGATATTTAACTAAAAATTCATGCATTTTATCTATTATATGCTTGAATTACAACAACCTATGTTAGTTAACCTATGTCTGATGAAATGAGGACCAGCATTTTGAGCTTGCCGTAATAGGCTTTGAAAATGTAGCTATTTTTGTACCCGCAGTACCGATTGTCAACGATTTTTAAAGAAAGGGAATTTGATTGCATCACCATATATTCCATATTGGAATATGGAATACTGAATATGAAATCACAGCCGGGCATGAGCCCTCAGGACATAGCAGTCCTCTTAAAAATAGCAAGCATGAAAGGACAGGATTGGCTTCAAAAGCCACTTGCAGATTCATTAGTCCTTAGTCAATCAGAGGTAAGCAAGTCTCTCACCCGGTCGAAATTTGCCGGCCTACTTGGCGCAGATGGAAAGGAAGTGAGTAAACAGGCACTGTTGGAATTTCTCCAATTCGGTATCCGTTTCGTTTTTCCTGTCAGGCCTGGACCGTTGATGCGCGGAATACCTACATCACATTCCGCTTCGCCGTTAAGCAATATCATTATCAGCAATGAGGCATATGTTTGGCCCTCGGCAAAAGGTACCATTAGAGGTTCAGCAATTGTTCCACTTTACGCCAGCGTTGTTAAGGCCGTTGAACGAGATCCGGTTTTGCATGAAATGCTTGCGCTTGTTGATGCATTACGTGTTGGAAAAGTGCGTGAAAAAAATCTGGCTATTGAAGAACTGAGAAGACGTCTAATATAACAGCAGTTTATCCGTTAAACATTTAATTGTGACTTGCGTCACCGAGGAATTTGAACATATCAGGCCAATCATATATCACAGCTTCGAAGAGAAAGAGAAAATTGAAAAAGAACTTTTGGCCCAGATTCCAATTGAAACAAGGAAGGCTGTAGCTAAAGAACTAATGTCAATTTTTTACAACGCCTCAAGAAAGAAATCGGCTGTCAATCACCCAAGCCACGCAAGAAAAACTAAGTGACTCTCGATGCGAAAGCTATTCCTTGGAAAACGGCCAAAAAATCGTGAAATTTGGAGAACAAAACTGTGGATGCCTCACGTTAAGGAGTATGAACGAGCCCATTGTCGCACATTCGTTCGAAGAAATGAACAAGCTCGATACCGAGCTTGTCAACGATATTCCTTTGCAGAAAAGAAAAGCCGCATGAAAAGCAATTACTGAACTATTTGCTGACTCAACCTCCGCTGCTTCACAGAATCGGCCGTCGAAGGTTAAGCGGAAATCGAGGAAAAGATGATCAGCGAATTATCCCGGGCTCCGCTATCCAAGGTATGCACGGTCTTATCAAAATACGAAATCGAATATATCATTGTCGGAGGAACTGCGGTTCAGTATTACGGATATCACCGACCTTCCAGGATAACGATTCTTGCACGCCTTTGGTACTTTAGTTCTAAAGCCAATATTGTAAAGACTTGAACTTGTAAATAGTAACTAGCGAATATTCACCCAACATATCCGTATTTTACGGCGGTGGCCAGCAAACTATTAAAAATCACTATTCTTATTCCAGCGCTTATCATCCTGATAATGATCGTCATTATCAATGCAAGAATCTATTACCATCCCGAAATAAGAATCGCTGGCCAGGATACCGTAAACACCGATGTATTAAAGGAACTGCGGGGGTTAAAGTCTGCATTGGACAATAATGCGGATCTTGAGATGCAAAAGATCTACCCGGAAGGTTATCTTTTCATCAATGCTTTGTATGGATTGGCCTGGTGCAATTTTATTCGAGAACACCCAGGCGCTGAATTTTTTAATGAAGGATTGGCAGAAATTCAAAAAACCTGGAATAAGATTAATGCACCGCTTGGGCGGGCACCTTTTGATCAAGATATGGCTTTGCCTTATGGCGCATTTTATACAGGGTGGAGTACATATCTACTGGGAGAAAAGTTGACAGTCGAGCCCGATGAACAACGCGATGAAAACGAGTTGATCATCTTCAGGCAGCGCTGCAAACTGATTGCCGCCGCGCTGGCGGACAACGTTTACCCAGCCAGCTACCATGGCGGCGTGTGGCCAGCAGATGTGGTAGTATGCGCTGCTTCGCTCGCTTTGCATGACAAACTCCTTTCACCCGAATACGGCGATCTCATCAAAGACTGGATTTTTAATGTCAAATCCAATCTGGATACCCGCGGGTTAATTCCTCATTCAATAAATTCCCTCACCCGCCAGCCCCTGGATGCTGCAAGAGGTTCTTCAATGGGACTCATGCTAATCTTCATGAGGGAGATTGATAGAGCATTTGGCGAGCGTCAATTCCAAATTTATAAGTCAACTTTTCACAGTTCCTTCCTGGGCTTATCCGCGATACGCGAGTATGCAAAAGATGAAAACCACCAGGGAGACGTAGACTCTGGGCCGGTAATTTTTAAAATTGGCTCGGCGGCCACCATTGTTGGCATGCAAACTTTTGCGTTGTACGGGAACGATGAGATGGGCATAAAGTGAAGGAATTAATGGAGAAGTGTGCTGACTCATTAATTATTTGTTTTCTCTGATAATTATCAATTATATCCACTCGTTTGTGAAAAGTGGGGATGACATAAAACACCGACCTACGGTATTTATGTAGAGAGCCAATGCGCTTCATCATTTGAAACTGTCTCCCGGATGTGTTGATTTTCTGAGTGTAGCAAGCAGAGGAGAATGCATTCCAATATTGCATTGTTTTTGGACTTTTTACGTCCGATAGCTCAAAGAGATCCGTGACTTTAAATTGATAAAATAGACTACCTATGCACACGTCAAACCCATAATATCGACCTTCCGCTACAGTGTCCGGGAAAAATGGAAAGGGCGAAAATGGAAACATGTTATAGTGTTCAAAAGTATATTGAAACGCAAACTGTGTTTCCGAGAATCTACATTTTTGCATAAGCTTAGGCTATTTGATATAATTCCCTCTCCAATTCTCTTAATGCTTGAAAGTATTTCTCTTTACCGCCAAAAGCGGAAATAATTTCGAAGGGCGTTCCGTATTCGGTAAATGGATCAATGGACAGTACTTCAGTATTTTCGATTGTTGTGATATCTTCATCAGCATACTTTTCCAGCAGGGATTCCATTACCTTTCTCGTTTGTTCACCAAACTTTGTGAAGTAGTTACGTTTCTTAACATTATTTGCCCTTTCCTTTCTGGTGAGGGGTGGCTGGTCAAAGGCGGTATGGCAAATGAGATCAAAAAGATCTAGCTCTTTGTTTACAGCCAATTGAAGTGCATCTACTAAAACACCATGCTGCTCCAGTTCTTTGATGATTGCTGCTTTCCTGTCTGCCTCATTCCACTTTGTCAAAAAATCATTCAGGGATTTATACTTTTTCCTGATCGTTTCCTTGGTGTAATCCTTCAAGGATACTGTAATGGGCTTGCCATTTTGGTCAAAGTACATTTCACGGGAAACCAACACAGACACATCAACTCCTCTAACATATATTTTTTGCCGAGGCTCATCAACTTCAGAGCCATCCACTGGTAGAGGGTATTTCGGTTTTTTTATTTCAATCTCTTCACCTGTCAGTTCGTCAATAACAGGGTCGTCACTGCTTTCTTCTTCATCTTCAATGTTGGAAATATCATCGCCTTCTGAACTTATCTTTATCCGAACTGGATCTCCATCAAAATCCGGATCAGCAAAAAGATCTGTAACGTTCCTGAAGTCAAGAATTGTGAAATAGAGTTTATTGAATTCTTCATTAATGCGTGTTCCTCTTCCGATGATCTGTTTGAATTCTGTCATCGATTTGGATGTTGCTGTCAAGCACAATGACCTTGCAGGTCTGGGCATCAACACCAGTTGTCATTAATTTTGAAGTAGTTGCGATAACGGGATACTTTTCTTCGGGATTAATAAAATTGTCTAATTCTTTTTTGCCTTCATCGTTATCACCAGTGATCTGCATGACATATTTATAATTCTGCCCGACCAGGTCAGCATTTTCATTGCTGATAGCGTGACGCATTCCTTCCGCGTGTTCAATATCAATGCAGAAGATGATAGTTTTATCAAACCGGCTTGTTCCCCTGAGAAACTCACTCACTTTCTTAGCCACTAACTTTCTTCTATCCTCGACTACAATGCTCTTGTCGAAATCAGATCGATTATAAACGCGATCTTCAACTACGGTGCCCCACTTGTCTGTAAAGCCCTTGGGTGGACGCCAACCTTCGAGGTCAATATCAAGACCTATCCGCACTACACGGTATGGCGCTAAGAATCCATCATCTATACCTTGTTTCAGTGAATAAGTATAGATGGGATCTCCAAAATATTCGCTGTTTGAAACCTCTGTCGTTTCTCTTGGTGTTGCAGTAAGTCCCACATGAGTGGCATTATTAAAGTATTGAAGAATCTCCCGCCACGCACTGTCTTCTCTGGCGCTTCCACGATGGCACTCGTCAATTACGATCAAGTCAAAAAAGTCTCTGGAAAATTGTTTGTATGCATTAGCCTCTTCGTCAGCCCCGGAAAGGCCTTGATACAACGCCAAGTAAATTTCATAGGATTTATCAATGTTCCGGTTTTTTATAACCGTCATCTTATCTCTAAAATGTTTGAAGTCGCCACGTTTGGTCTGATCAATCAAAGCGTTTCGATCAGCCAGAAATAAAATCCTTTTTTTAACTCCCGATCTCCAGAGACGATAAATAATCTGAAACGCAGTATAGGTTTTGCCGGTGCCCGTAGCCATTACCAGCAAAATTCTGTTTTGCCTTTTGGCAATAGCCTCAACGGTCCGGTTAATGGCTATGATCTGATAATACCTTGGTTTTCGTCCAGAGCCATCCTGAAAGTAATCCTGTCCAGAAATTCTTTCTTCTTCAGTAGAGTCAATTCCTTTGAAAGCTTTATACTTCAACCATAATTTGTCGGGAGAAGGAAAGTCATCAAGCGCAATCTCTTTTTCAACCTCACCATCTTTTATTGTTCGGTCATGAAATAGAAATCCGTCACCGTTTGTACTGAAAACGGATGGAATATCTAATATCCTGGCATAGTTAAGCGCTTGCTGCATCCCTGTGCCAATTGAGTTGTTGTTGTCTTTTGCCTCGATAATTGCGATTGGAATTCCCGGCTTGTATAGAAGGATGTAATCAGCACGTTTTCGTTCACCCCGAGCAGTCAATTTACCTTTTACATAAATGCGGCCGTCAGTGAAGGCAAACTCTTCCAATACTTGCAATTGGATATCCCAACCAGAGCGTATTAAGGCCGGTGTGATGAACTTCGTGCATATATCGCGTTCAGTAAGATCCTTCTTAGAGTACATTCGCCGTGGTAGTGGGTCAAGTCGAATATCAAAAATACACTCAATTTTTGAGGATTATTAATCCAGTCATATCCCAAATTGTGGATCGGGATATCCAATTGTGAGCCATTTTCAAAGCCGCCCTGCTAATGTGAGGCCTGTTCGGCAACCATTTAGAGTTAAAATAACTATCTGATTTTGAGCTTATTACTCGGTATCACTCCAAAATTATAGTTATAAGTGAATTTCTGGCCTAGATTGGAGTTATATTTGCAGCCAATTTCTATTAAAAGTGAATTTTGAGATAGTTAAGCTTTCAGATTTTAGTGGTGAAGGAGCAACTATTTATTCTGTTATTCTTGAAAATGACCAAGTCACGTTGCTAGATCATTTTATTGAAGAAAATGAAAATCACTTTCCAACCGAAGTCAAGGACATTGTAAAAAGGATACGCACCATTGGTGGAGCCACAGGAGCGAGAAGTCATTTCTTCAAAGAAAACGAAGGAATTCCTGGTGATGGAGTATGCGCCTTATATGACAATCCAGACAGCAACCTTCGGTTGTATTGCATCCGTTACGGAAGCTGCGCAGTAATTTTGGGAGGCGGTGGACCAAAGCCCAAAACTATAAAAGCACTTCAAGAAGATGAGAAGCTGACTGCGGAAAATTACTTGATGAGAGAAGTATCCCAAAAAATTATGGATGCTATGAAGGAAAGAGATATTCGCTGGTCAGCCAATGGGATGGAACTTATTGGAGATCTAAATTTTACACAAGATGAATAATCAAAAAGGAGCGAGGGCTTACACAAGCAAAACAATTGCAAGCGTTTTAAGCAAAGTTTCTCCTGAGGAGCAAAAGCGCACAGAAAATAAAATGCTTTTGGCTGCCAAGATTGATGATGGCAGAAAGGCTAAGGGCTGGAGCCAAACTGAATTTGCTGAACAGATGGCAAAGCAGCCATCCGAAATTAGTAAGTGGTTAAGTGGTACTCACAATTTCACTTCAGACACGTTGTGGGACATTGAGGAGAAACTTGGAATCGAACTCATCTCTGTCAAGGAGAAAGAACTGAGGGTAGTTAAAGTAGTCGAATATAAAATAGTTGTATCAAGTCCCGCACAGCCTCGTTATGCTGGACTTCACGAATCTGGTATTTCAAAATTATTCCATCAGCAACCAAAATTAGCTTAACATCTTATGGGTAAAGAAGCCAACACTCTTACCGCAAAATTTCAACTACGTGCTATTGAATTGCACGAACTAGCTATTCATAAACTTACTCCTGGATTTGCAATCACTAATTTCAACTTCGAGATAAATGTCCAAACAAATGTTGACAGGAATCAAAGTATTGTCATAGCATCAACCATTGTACGCATAAATGCTGACGATAAAACCACGGAAGTGGGCAGAGTAAATTGCGCTTGCATTTTCAGCGTAGCAAACTTTGATGAAGTTATTACAATGAAGAGCGACAATTCTTTCGAGTTAATTGAACCGTTTGCCGAAACAATTAATTCAATTTCAATTTCTACAACACGCGGCTTAATGGCGAGTGAGCTAAAAGGTACTATTTTACATCATGCGTTTCTTCCAATTATTGATGTGAAGTCGTTGTCAAAGACACTTATCCAGCAATAGATACTAAATGTCAAATAAACGATGTCATTAATTTCTAGCGGTCGGGAGAATTTAGTTGATCAACGCTTTGAAAGCAACCCTCCTAAAAAAGCACTTTATCCCAATAAGCTTTTTACCCGATTAGTAGCAAAGGATATTGTATTTGAAGACACCGATTTCAAATACACAATTTTTGATTCATGCTATCTCAGAAATTGCAAGTTTAACAACTGTGACTTTATTGGTTGCCGTTTTATTAATAGCAACTTTCACGGGTCGTCATTTATTGGATGTAAATTCGATTATTCTTACTTCGAAAAGACGTTCGTTGACAACGATATCTTAGATAGCAATGCGCCCGCTGGCGAGAACCTTAAACAACGGTTTGCAAGGACATTAAGAACGAACTTTCAGAGCCTCGGTGACTCAGTTTCGGTTAACAAAGCAATAGTATACGAACTTGCGGCTGCAAAAGAACATTTCTTTAAATGCTGGAAGTCGAACGAAAGTTACTATCGTAAGAAGTACAAGGGGTTTGATAGAGTAAAGCAATTTGTCTTGTGGTTAAATTTCAAGGTATTTGACTTTGTCTGGGGGAATGGTGAATCGTTGCTTAAACTAGCGAGATTCATTTTCATCGTTTTCCTTGGAATGACTCTGCTAGATGTTTTGCTATACCATGATTCAAAAGCTCCGCCATAACAGGATGAGCCTCTGATATGTTGTTAACTCTTACCCACCGATCAATAGCTGCTTTGGAAATACCATTGAGCGGTTCGTTGATCACTCTTTTGTTGATGATGCTCAATGCTGGCTTGATGACTCCACGAGTTATTGTATTCACTTCTATTTTCACCTGAGCTGAATGGATTGGCAGCTATAAAAAAGCACCGGTTACCAGCCGGTGCCGATTCTCGTTATATAACGAAAATAATACTACTTTTTCTTACGCTTAAACATCATACTACCCATGTCCTCTTCTTGAGTATCCAGAAGACGGGTAATGTTAAATCCAATCAAGAACGCACCATCATTGAAATTGTTCTGATTATAAAAATTACTGTATTGTGGCACAATCCACTGGTAATTCCCTATAAAAACCTGGAAGGCATGCAGCGGAGTAGCTAATTCAATACCCAAACTAATATTCGGATTGGGATTGTTGGTTGGGTGTTGTGTAATAGGCTGATCATAATTACCAATGAATGCAAGTGCGTCTGAAATTTTATATCTGCCGAGTACGCTGAAAGAAAGATGATCGTTCTTCATTTTTCCAGCCACCTCACCCTCCTCATTGACGTACCCCTCCACGGCGTTCATGTGAGACAGGTTGATTGATGCCTGGGCTGAGAAATCCCGTGATAATTTCTTTGCAACCATAACCTGATTAAAGTAACTATAACGATCAGTGCTATTCACGAAGTTTTCTGAAGGTCGCGTATCTACCGCCAGATTAATGAGGTAAGAAACACTTACAGGAAACGGGTTATTACCAGTTTCTTTAAGAATAGCATACTTGGCGCCTAAATCCCAAAGCAAATTGAATTTCGTGAACCCGGCAGTAACCATCAGATTATTGATGGGCGTATAGCCAAATCCAATCCGGATGTTGGAGGGTGCATACAGCCCGAAAAAATCGTCATATCCATTCAGTACAGTGCCAAACCGGTGTTGAATGTCAAACTCAAAGGTTTTACGAAGGGGAACATGAGTGGTTTGATTATCAATAATCCATATGCTCTCAAAGGTATTACCGACGCGTTGTAGAGGGCGGCTATGAATAGCGATTGTGAAAACAGAATCTTCCTTGGGGGTCTGCGCTATGGCAACTGAATTCGTTACGACTAACAAAGCCATAAGCAAACCAGTGCCCGGGTATTTTATGAATTGGATTATTTTTTTCATGATACTGATTTTAATTATTTAAAGCACCTTGTTCAATCCAGGCCAATAATTTCGCATTGTAGGTAGCATTCGGTCCTGACAAGGGCATCGGTAAGGATTTTTCTCCATCCATCCATTGATAGAGTAAACTGCTTTCAGGAGATTTTGTATCCAGATAGCCGCCACTCGTTAATGATGAGTATGCATTAGTAGCGGTAAGATTTGGCTTCTGGCCACCCTGATTATGACAACCGGATGAATTGCAACTGGAGTTGAAAATTGGAATTATATCTTCTGAAAAGGACATCTCACCCACGTCACCTACCGTGTTTACCGGAATGACCTCATCATAGTAGCATGCGTTCATAAGCAGCATCAGCAGACCGAGCAGACTCACTATGGAAACTATTTTTTTCTTCTTCATGGTTAGCGTCTTTTCTTGAATTAATTGAGGTTGCTCATCTCAATCATGTGAGCAATTCGCCGTTTACTTCTTAAATTTCAGTACCAGATTTGGTTTGATCGAGTGAGCAATCTGCGCGTTTTCAAAAATGGCAAAACCAAAGTACTGATCGGCCAAGGAAGAAAAATCAACATCATAGGCGTCTGGAGCTGCCAACTTTCTTTTCAACTCCATTGTCCATTTGGAATTTGCCCAAACTGCTTTACAGCTAATATCACCCGTTGCGCCAACATAACCTATATCGTTAATAGTAACTCCCGCAATTGCTTTGGGTGCCGTATTTGCGCTTGCCCTGAGGTAATCTGAACCTACGTTGGGATCCAGTGTTGTATTATCCGAAAATGTAAGCACACCATTTGCGTCTACTCCTGTAACTAATTTTGCAGTACCATCAGTAATTTCAGAATTTAATATCCAGTTGTTGTTAGCTCTGTTTAAAATGACATATTTCGGAACAGTTATATTATCAATAGTTATTCTATTGTCAAGATATACATCTGCTCCCCCGGTGTCTCCTTTCCTTCCATTAGGATACGTATTGTCCTGAAATTGATCGTGAATCTGGTGTGCAGCATTCACACCACCTCTAACAGATTTCCAATGCCACATGTCAATTTTTTCAGTGCCAAAATTAGTAAAGTGCCGACTGGAGCCATCTGCTGCAGGCAGGCCTGTATGACAGGACTTATAGCACGTCGCAGTATTCCAGTCTTTCACCGAGTTGTCTATATTCCAAAGCATGGAAATCTTATCTTCATAAAAAGGATTTCTCTTCGCAACATTTCCATTAGTGGCCTTGTCAAAATCAAAGGTTCCTTTTTCCTGTGCCCATTTCTTGGATGTTGGGTCAAAGTACCATAAACCACGTTGTAGAGATTCAGTGGGATCATCCCATTCTGCCAGAAAATAGATGTTCTCGGCATCATAAACAGAGCGCAATTTTACGCTTGGGATTATGTTACCTGTATATCCTCTGAATACATCACCCGTTACTTCGGGAACTGCTGTACTGAATTCAAGTATAGGGCAATCTGCCCATAGGGGATCAACTGCACCATCAAGTGTAGGTGGTGTGGTTACCTTAACGGACAGTAAATCTGTACCGCTATTAACAACTTGCTTTGGCTCAATTATCTGATCTTCATTTGTACAACTTGATAAATCAAACATCATTCTTCCTACAACGAATAGAGATAGAAAGAAAATTATTTTGGAAGTACTTTTCATAAAAAAGTTGGTTTTGTTCGGGATTTTTGGCAGTGGGTTTGTGATATTAATATCTTCCCTTAATAATAGCTGCACATCAGATACTATTACATGATCTTCGAACTACTAGAATATGATATTAATCATACTTTTGCGGTAGTGAACTTAATCCTTCACCAAATTAATTGCGGATAACCACTAATAAAACAATTGTCTTTGGAGAGCATCAAGGATTGTTATTATCTGTAATTGAGACAACCCCAACAATAAAAATCAGGTAGATAAACCTGGATTCGCTCAAGGGGAAAATAAGTACGCGTTCTCACCTATCCGACCCTTCACGTCGGTTATTCACCCCACACAAAAAAATTATATTTATTTGATTATTATCGTGGTTCCCGGCTTCAATTCATCGTTTGCCTTTAAGACCAATTTGTCTGCCGCATCAAGATCACCAAAAATTTCAATATTATCCTTCATGCTTATTCCGCTCCTTACATCGATCCATTCGGTCTTGCCATCGTTAACGCGTATCACAAAATTCCGCTCCAGATTAGTTACGAGTGCTGAATAAGGAACTGTAAAGGATGGCTCACTGCGTTGAAGGTTGAAGCTTGCATTTCCATACATGCCCGACTTTAATTCTTGCTTCGTGTTCATCACTTCAAATTCCCAAAGTTCTGTGCGGGTCTTTGCATCAATCTGGTTTGATTTACGGGCGAGCGTTGCGGAATACTTTTTAGAAGGCTCCGCATCAACCGTAAAATTGATTGATGTTGATTCCAGAATGGCCGAAGTATATGTCTCAGGAACAGCAACCCGAACTCTTAGCTTGTTCAGATTCTCCAATACAAGTAGAGGTATTGAACCCGCGCCTACTAATGTGCCTGCATCAACATTGCGTTGTGTAATTATTCCATCGAAGGCCGCGCGTATCACCAGATAATTTCTCAACTGGGAGTAAGCGTTGGCTCCGGACTTTGCAGCTTCGTGCGTTGCACTGTCGGTGAGCATTTGATTTCGTACACGCTCAAGTTCACTTTCCGAAACTGCTCCTCTTTCTTTTGAAGCATTCACCATTCGTTTGTAGGTATCGAGACTGGTATTGTATCTTGACAAAGCCGCCTGTAAATCTGCTGACGCCTTCCCATAGTTGGCCGTTACTTCTGGAGCGTCAATGATGATAAGGATGTCATTCTTTTTCACTCGACTTCCAATATCGACTTTTAGTTCACGGACATAGCCCTGGATTTTTGCGTAAAGCTCTGCGCGCTCCCAAGGATGCAGTTCCGCTGGAAGTGAAAGCGTTTTGGTTACCGATTCTTTTTTAAGAACAAACACTGCGACAGAATCTGCCGTGGTGGTTGATATGGGTTGACTTTTTTTATCAGCACATCCTGTAATAGCAGCAAATGCAAGAAGAATACATATTCTGTTCATATTTCTTTTAGCGTTCATGATTGTTGGTAATAGCGACTTTCTTTGTCATCAGGATCAAGAGATGCGCTGGTGTGTATTCTATTGCCCTCAACACGTTCATAAATCAGCGGTAGAATGAGGAGTGTACTGATCAGGGAAAACAACAGACCACCAATAACAGCGATACCAAGGGGTGCAACCTGATCGCCACCTTCACCCAATCCCAACGACATGGGGATCATACCTGCAATCATGGCACAGCCTGTCATGAGAATCGGACGAATCCTGTTGAAGGCACCTTCGCGATAGGCGTTTGAGCTTCCTTCCTTACGAAGTTGTTCCGCGTTTGTAATGAACAAGATCGCATTGGCAATCGCGACACCCACTGCCATGATCGTTCCCATATAGGATTGTATGTTGAGGTTTTTTCCTGTGATCAGCAAGAGAAATAAAGAACCAGCTATGACAGCCGGAATGATGGAGAGTGTAACCAGTGATAACCGAAATGACTGAAAGTTTACCGTTAACATCAGGAATATCACCACAATGGCGATGATCAAACCGGATTGTAGTTCACTCATGGTTTCAGTCAATAATTCTGCCTGACCTTTTACGATGACTTTTACACCCTGTGGAAGTTGACCTAATGATGATACTGCGTTGCTTACCTCGCTAACTGCTTCGCCAAGATCTTGTTCGTGGATATTAGCTGTTAATGTAATAAAGCGTTGCTGATTTAACCGATCGTATTCTCCCGGTGAAGAAGTTTTTTTCCATCGCGCTACATCGCGCAGGTAAACAGGAGGGTCGCTTGATACAGGGATCATCTCGATGTCTTCGGTGGAGTTTATAGTGAACTGTGGATATTCCACCTGTACCTGATAGGCTGTTCCCGTACTTTTATCAAGCCAGTAGTTAGGCTGTGTAAAACGGCTCGAAGAAGTTGCCGCAACCGTTGATTTACTAATCTGATCTACAGTCAAACCCAATTGCCCCGCTTTCACACGATCAATATCTATCCTGATGGAGGGATAATCTAATGGTGTTGCTATTTGTACATCGCGCAAGAAGGATACTTGCTTGAGTCTGTTCTCCAGTTTTTCAGCTAGTACCCGGGTTTGATTTTGGTTTCTGCCGGTGATCGCAATTTCAATCGGATTGCTGGAACCCAGGTTCAAAACCTGGTCAACAAGATCACCTGGTTCAAACGACAGGCTTGCTTGTGGTAATTTCTTTTGAACCGCCGCTCTAAACTTCTCCTTGAATTCTTCAATTCCGATACCGGATCCTTTTTTCAGATTGATTTTTATTACGGCTTCGTGGGGCCCGCTCGTCCAGAGATAAACAGTATTGATTGGATAGCTTGATGGCTGCATCCCAACAAAGGCAGAAGTAATTTCAATGTTTCCCTGCGAAACACTATCGGCCAGGGAGAGCAGTTTCTGCGTGGCTTCTTCCGTTCGTTCAAGACGTGTTCCATCCGGTAACCTCATTCGAACTTGTGCCTGACCCGCATCCACTTTGGGAAAGATCTCTGTGCCGATCAGAAAATAAAGTCCGATCAGTAGCGCAAAAGAAATTACAAAATATGAACTGATGGCTAGGCCCGAACGCTTTGTCAATCGGCCTAAGCGATTCAGGTACTTCATTCGGAATTTGTCAAAACGCCCAGATTCATGCTGTTCAAAAATATCTTTCAATATCCAGTTCGACATTACAGGCACAAAAGTGAGCGCCAGAAAGAAAGAAGCAATCATAGAAAATCCAACAGAAAGAGAAAGCGGAAGAAACATGCCTCTCGGTACGCCTGTCATAAATAAGGAAGGTGCGAACACCGCCAAAATGGAGAAAAGTATTAATAGTAACGGAACGCCAATTTCGCGACAAGCATTTAGTATAGCTCTTGCTTTCGATTCACCTCGTTCAAGATGTTGATGGATATTCTCGATAGTTACTGTAGCCTGATCAACCAATATCCCTACCGAAAGTGCAAGACCTCCCAGCGTCATGATGTTGATGGTTTGACCGGCAAGGAACAGGAGCGTAACACCTGTGAGCAACGCTAGCGGAATAGTAAGAATAACAATGAGTGCGCTTCGCCTGTCACCAAGGAATAGCAACACCATCAGACCTGTGAGCAATGCTCCTAATCCACCTTCAAACAATAAGCTGGTGAGTGAATTGATTACATAACCAGACTGATCAAATTCGTAAGTGACCTTGATATCTTCCGGTACAGCAGCCTGCATATCAGGCAATGCCGCTTTTACATTCTTTACGACATCCCAGGTAGATGCTGTTGAACGTTTGGTTACCGGAATATAAATGGAACGTTTCCCGTTAACGAGCGCATAACTGGTGGTGACATCTGCACCCAACTGCACCTGTGCTATGTCGCTGACGTAAACTGCCGGCCCTGTACCCAGCGTGAGTGGAATATTGGCAAGCTCATTAATATTTTCAACGATTGTGTTTTGTGGGGTGAGGAATGTCTGGTCACCGATGCGCACATTTCCTGCGGGAGTAATGGTGTTCGCTTTCGCGAGTGATTGTACCACTTGGTCAGGGGACAAGTGATAGTTTTTGAGCTTGTCCGGATCGACCTTGATAATCACTGTCTTCTGATTCCCTCCGAACGGTGGTGGAGCGGAAACTCCAGGAAGGGTTGCAAACATAGGGCGCACACGGAATAAGGCAAGGTCTTGTATCTCGCTAAGCGTACGTGTTTCTGAAGTAAATACTAATTGACCTACCGGGACACTTCCAGCGTCAAAACGTGTGATGAAAGGCGGCACTGTTCCGGGAGGCATGAATGCCCTGGATCGATTGACATAGCCAACAATTTCCGCCATCGCCTGCGCCATGTCTGTTCCTTCCTGAAACTGTACTTTAATTATCGATGCTCCCTGAATAGATCGCGATTCGACAAACTTTACACCGGTCACATACAGAAAGTGGTATTCATAATATGAAGTGATCAAACCCTCCATCTGTTCCGGTGAAAGGCCACCATAAGGCTGAGCTACATAGATAGTTGGTAAACCCAATGAGGGGAATATGTCAATCTTCATATTCCGAATGGCCATTACCGAGAAGAATACGATTGCCAGAACGGTTACGAGCACGGTGATGGGTTTGCGTAGTGCGCCTTGAAGAAGGTTCATATCGTTAGTTAAGCTGGTTCATAAAAATACTAATGTCTCCTTGCGTTGCGGCCTTATAAAGTAAAGCCTTCCATGCATCGAGATAGGCTTTCTTCAAATCCGTCTCTGATTTGATTAGTATGTATTGTGATTGAATGAGATCAGCGTAATTCACCAGCCCCGAGTTGTATCGACTCAAGAGCGTTCTATAGGAGAACTCGGCTGATTGATAGAAGGAAGGAGTTTCATGAGCAATCGTCAGTGCGTTCGATAATGTGACGTCAGCCACCTGGTTCTGCTTATCAAGTTGAAGCTTCACCAAATTAAACTTCTCTTCTTCGGCTTTGATCAAAGACTCCTGTGCATGAACCTGATGGCGAACATTTGTAAATTTTAATATGGGTACACTAAATACTAATCCCGCCCCATAATTATAGCGACTAAATGCAAGTCCGTCTTCTAAGTTAACATAACCATCATAACGAATACCAGAACCTCGCGCATAAGCCGTTCCCCACAAAGAAAGCTTTGGATATAATGTCCGTTGCAAGGAAGTTCTTTCAGATTGATTGATCTTTGCACGACTTGCCGATAACCTGATCAAAGGATGATTTTGCGTGGCGGTGTGTGTCGTTATTGAGGGAAGGGATTTGAAGAAGCTGCTGTCAATGGCAAAAGCACCTTCTGTTCCTCCAAGTAATTCAGAGAGATATAATTCTTGTGTCGCCTTTAGTTTTTCGTAATTCAATAATTCGATTTTTGTCCGCGATAGTTCTGCATTGAACAGTGCTGTATCAGTACCGGGTCTTAAACCACTTCGGGTCAGCGACTTTACAATTCTCACATTGTCTTGTGCCCGTTCAAGATTTTTGGAATAAACTTTCACTAGCTCGTAGGTCATCATTACATCGAGATAGGCATTTGCAGTTTTGATCTGATGTTGAAAAATCTCCTGTAAGGCATCGGCTTCCTGGTATTCTAGATAGGCTTTCGCTGAATTTACTTTTGACTTTCGTTGACCAAATGTGAACGGTTCCCAATTCAACAAAAACCCACCAACAGTGCCGAATACTCCTTCATATTCATTGGCTGATGATGGTGGACCACTGATCGGAACAAAGGATTGTCCGACAGCCATACCGGTGATGTTATTATAGGTAGCGTAGTTTAGTTGGTACGCTGCATCCAATGAGGGAAGCGCAGTACTTTTTATAAAAGCAACCTGATCTTTTTGCGCCTGCACTTGATATCCTTTTGACTTCAGCAATGGATAATTGGCTTTTGCCTGTTCTAACAGTTCAGGAAGTTTTTGTGCCTGACTGTAGAAAGTCAGAAAAGCCAAGCTGATTATAAGTGTATATATTTTCATAATTATACGATACCTAATCCTAGGGCAATTGAAAGTAAAAGCAACATGACGGTAACAATCCATTGTACTGTATCCAATGTTACTTTCTTGAGTAGTACGTTACCGGCATAAGCACCGACAAATGCCGACGCAGTAGCGGCAATGACCAATGCAAGGTTGTCCTGTAGGTCTGATTTTGAGAAGCGGGTCATATAAACTCCAAGACGTGAGAAATCAACGATACAGGCAATCACAATACCAGTAGCAATAAACGCTTCTTTGCTTAATCCGCTTTTGATCAGGAAGGCATTTCGTAACGCGCCCTGATTTCCGGAGAGGCCACCAAAGAATCCACTTAGTAATCCCCCAAGCATAAGTTTGTCTTTTCCGAACTGAAGATTTTTGAAGTAGGGTATTATTTCAGTGAGTGCAAAAAATATGAGCAATATTGAAATGATCAGTTTCACCGGCGTTATAGCGTACTGATTATTCCAAAGCGAATAAGTATGGATGGGTTGCAGATCGCTTACCCGCAATAGTAAGTAGGCACCAAGTAATGCAGCGATGAACGCGGGAATGCCAAAACGAATGACTACTTGTTTATCGGCCTTCAATCCGACCAGTGAGAGTTTAAAGATGTTATTCAGAAAATGAACAACACCAGTTAGCGCAATAGCAAGGTCAACCGGAAAGAATATAGCGAAAACTGGCATGAGTATCGTACCCAATCCGAAGCCCGAAAAAAAAGTGAGCAGGGATGTAACGAGCGCTGCTAAACAAATTATGATTATCTCTGTCATTTGAGTTCTTGATCAACTGACCACTTACCGCCACCTTTTATAAGAAGGAAAATTCCTCCGAGTAACATTGCCCAATCGGTACGACTTCCGTGCATCATTTCCCAAAAGCCATCGTTGGCAAGTACTTCTGCCTTGGTGGTAGCAAAAGCAACGAGCATAATGATGATTAATGGAATAGAAGCCAATCGCGTAAGCAGCCCAAGAAGCACCAACGAACCACAAAGAATCTCGAACGTTCCCACAAAGGGTCCAAGAAATTCCGGATTCGGCAGACCGATCTTTTTGAAACGACCCGCTCCTAATGTTTCGGCAAATAAGAATTTCTGAATGCCCTCGCTTAGAAAAACCGCACCGACCATCAACCTTATCAGTACAGTGGTGCCGGCATTATCCGTTGATACAATTTTATTGAAATTCATTAAGAACACGTGAGCATTAATCCCGCGAAGCTAACTCCATCCCGGAGCGGAAGGATGGTATATTTCTATAGAAGTGTGGTACTATTGAATATAACGTGATCTGAATGCCTGGGGAGTCTCTCCGGTCGCTTTCTTAAAATGCTTGACGAAGTGCGAGGGGTCGCTGAAACGCAACGCAAATGCAATTTCGCTCACGGTTTTATCCGTATGAAGCAGATAACGTTTCGCCTCCAGGATTACTTGTTCGGCAATCAGATCGCTTGCCGATTTGCCGCTGGTTTTTTTCAGAATAGTATTCAGGTGCTGCGTGCTGACATTGAGATTCGAGGCAACTTCGCCAACCTTCACTTTTCCAATGGGATGGGCATCCTGGACAAGCTGAATAAATTTTCGATATAAGGAATCGCCTGCCATCGTTTCATTAGAAACTTCAGGCTGTTGCCTGTTCCGAAGCAACTTGATCAGTACAACCTGGAGGTATCCCTGTATTAGTTCAGCAGAGTGAATAGAAGGCTCTTTGTACTCCTTAACCATTTCCGAAAACAGGTAGTCAAGGTTATCCGTTCCGGCAAGGTTAATTTCGGCACTTCCTTCAAAATTCCTAATGAGCTTCAGGAGATCACCTTGCCCTAAAAAATCGAAAAAGTCCTCCTTAAATAAAAGAACGAAGCCTTTCGGGATGGACGTCATTTCCCAGTAGTGAAGCTGTCCTGACAAAAAATAAACAACCGGTGGGCGAACTTGAAATTTCTCAGTATCAATCCAATGAAACCCTGCGCCTTCTGAAAGATAGATCAGCTCGAAATAGGCATCATGCTTATGTGGTTTCGTTCGCTTGATTACTTCCTTAAATGGAGAAATTTTGAAGAGCTTCTGCCCTTCAAGTTTGTTCTTAACCGATATATCGCTGTTTTTTTCCAAGCTTTTGCAAGGTAAGCCTTTTATCGTAATATTGCGTTATCATAACTGTATGGGTATTACCAAATCGGAATTATTCAAGAAACGTCAAAACAAAGTTGCCACATTGGCAAAAGCATTTGACCATCCGGCACGGGTTGCCATCCTCGAATACATCCTTGATAACAAAACATGCATTTGCAATGACCTGGTTGACGTGTTGCCTTTATCTCAATCCACAATTACGCAACACCTGAAAGAACTTAAGCAGATCGGAATCATTAAAGGAGAAGTTGTAGGACCAAAGGTGAATTATTGCATAGACGAAAAGGTATGGGAAGATGCTAGAGATATATTTATCAATATGTTCTCCAAGTATGTAAAGACGAACGACTGTTGTTAAGCGTTTTTTTTTACTAACCTAACGTAATATTGCGATAATACGATATATGGTTCAGGGTAAAACTTTTAGACAGGGGCAGCATCTACCAATGATTCGAAATGCTTAACAAGCCAATCGTAGGCAAGTCTCTTTGCCTCCTTATGTGAACGGGTTGCCGCGGGGAACAATTCTCTTTGCTTTAGTATGAAGAGCTTGTCGCCATCAAAAACGTTGTAATTCTGTTGAATACTTTCCGGTAGATAGGTTCTTCGAGACCAAATTTCTTTCTTATACTTATGATTTCAGTTGTGCCTAATTCCCTCACAACATCGAAATCATGGTTCGTCTTGGATAAAGTTGCCAACACCATACTGCCGCTTGGATATTCCAAATAACATTGACCTGAAGGCAATTCTCTGGAATTAATCATAAAGGATATCCGCGTCTGAGTTTGGCAACCCTAAGTTTTTTCACGGCATCCGTACCGACCCACCCAAGATATTTGGTATCTTTCATATACACTTAAACAACTATAAAGATACAAAAATTCAACCTTTTTACTGACAGCAACTTGCCTGCAAAATCAATATACAGAAGGTCACCAGGAACATGTTCAATATGAAGGCTGACGTTTTTCAAATCAGCACAGAGGCTGAGGTGATAACAGAATTGCGCATAGCTATAACCGTTAGGATGCGATTGTCTATACTCTGACCACAGCACCCAGCGGTTTACGCCCGTTCTTCTAAGCTCCTCCTGATAGTGTTCCAGTTGACCCACAAGAACCTCGTAGCGATCATCTCTGCCTTTACTGTCCACCGGTAATAAGGCAAGTTCCAACGCTTGATCATCCATGTTCAGTAGTTCATCTACTGTAAAAGAAGATTGGTCAGAAAGGGCTACATACTTGCGTACAGTATTGCGTGAAGTCTGGCAAATGCGAACGATCTGCTTCAGGCTTTTACCTTGCTGTTTAAGACGAATGATTTGTTTTAAAGTACTCATTGCAATCGGGGTTGATGCCATTATCCGCGGGGTTATTAAACCCGCGAAATCATCACAATGAGTCAATTCTCAATCTTAAACTTAAGGGGGGGTCAATATAAGCCGGAATGTCATATAGTGACCCCTCCAATAAGTCCATCGAGGGGGGTCAACATGCCCAGAATGGGGGGTCAACATGGTCCGGAATCTCTAGGCAATCGCGTGATGCTCAAACCATCAAAATTTACACCTGCGACTAATGCAGTGATCGCAACGATGATGAGTGAAATTTTTCCCGAAGAGCAAATGGCAGTCGTGAATAGTGATGGCGCAGCGTTCTCAAGACTGCCTTTTGATCATCTCGTATTCACAGGCAGTACATCCGTTGGGCGGTCTGTGATGAAAGCTGCCAGCGAGAATCTTGTTCCTGTAACGCTAGAGCTCGGTGGCAAATCTCCTGTCATCATCGCGAAGGGTTACTCACTGGAGCGGGCAGCATCGCGCATTGTGTTTGGAAAACTTCTCAGTGCCGGGCAAACTTGTATTGCACCTGATTATGCGCTCGTTCACGAAACAGAGATTGATGCTTTTATCGACGCTTATAACAACAGTGTAAAGAGTAGCTATGGCAACTGACATTGCGTTTGCGCTGGCAGTTTTATCCCTGCTGGGAAACCGCGTACGTCTGACATTGAAAATATTTTTGACGGCATTAGCAGTAATTGATGATCTTGGAGCAATTCTGGTAATTGCTATTTTCTACACCGACTCCATTGCATGGCTGAACTTATCAATCGCTATTGGGATCTTCGTCGCTTTGCTAATACTTAACCGCCTAAGGGTTCACAACTTAATCCCTTACCTGCTTGCGGGAATTGTTATGTGGTACTTCATGCTTAATTCTGGAATTCACGCAACAATTACCGGCGTTCTATTAGCCTTTGCCATTCCCTTTGGGGATGGATCTGAAAAATCACCATCCTATATCTTGCAACACATTTTGCACCGGCCGGTTGCGTTTTTGATCCTTCCGTCGTTTGCATTAGCCAATACAAGTATTGTCATCACCGCACACTGGTACCAGCTTCTTGTTACGTCAAATAGCATTGGGATCATTGCGGGTCTTCTGATTGGAAAGCCCTTAGGCATTATATCCTTCAGCTACCTTGCGGTCGTTTTAAAAGTAACCTCCTTGCCTGTAGATTTTAGCTTCAAACAAATCGCTGGTGCGGCTTTCCTGGCTGGGATAGGCTTTACAATCTCCATATTCATTACCCTCTTAGCCTTTAATGATGGTAGTGTGATCGAGCAATCTAAAATCTCAGTGATGTTGAGCTCACTCATCGCCGGACTTATCGGATATATCATACTTAAGATTTTTCTTAAGAATAATATCGACAATGGACTTCCAACATCTAAGTCGTGAATTCTTAGTTATCATGATGCGCAAATACGCCTCATACTATTTCCTGGCTCTTGCAAGTGTAGGAGACTGTTGATTTTAATTCCGTTTTAATACTGATCTTCAAACGAATCTAAAAGATAGCTTTATATTTGGAAGTTGAGGTCTTGGCCCATTGTGAACCTGTAGCCTGACGATGCTTTGCGTCGTGGCGGTGTATAAGTGTGGAATGTTTTAGAATGTGCTTAACAAAAAACCATGAAGATTCTTGTTGTCGAAGATGAGCAAAAAGTAGCGGCCTTTATAAAAAACGGATTGGAGGAACAAGGATACACCATTGACCTTGCATACGACGGATACACCGGGGAGAAGTTGGCACTAAGCAAACAATATAATTTGATCTTGTTAGATGTAATTATTCCAGTTTTAAATGGTATTGAGCTTTGTAAACGAATTAAAACTATGAAACCTGACGTACCGATTTTAATGCTGACGGCGTTGGGAACCACGGATGACAAAGTTGCTGGTTTTGACTCTGGAGCAGACGACTATCTGGTTAAACCTTTTGAATTTAAAGAGCTTATTGCCAGAATAAAAGCACTTACCAAGCGGTCGCAATTAAAACAAGAGTCCCATCATTTTCCAAATATTTTAAAAGTTGCGGACCTGGAACTGGACATCGATAAAAAACTTGCCCTGAGAGGCAGTAAAGTGATATCACTGACTGCGAAAGAGTTTTCATTATTGGAATATTTGATGCGCAACAAAGGCCGCGTGCTTTCAAGACCTGACATTGCTGAAAAAGTTTGGGATGTGACCTTTGATACCGGCACCAACGTCGTTGAGGTTTATGTAAACATCCTGAGAAAGAAGATCGATAAGGATTTCCCTACCAAACTTATACAGACGCGCATTGGTCTCGGGTACGTCATCCAGGAGTCATGAATATCCGCACAAAACTGACCTTACGGTTTATACTGATAACTGCTATTATTTTCTTGCTGTCATCGGTTCTTATCTACGTATTTTCTGCCGATTACAGAAAAGAGGACTTTTATAACAGGCTGCTTAATAAGGCGAACAATACTGCGAAGCTCCTTATCGAGGTTGACGAAGTGGATGTCGCCTTATTAAGAAGGATCGAACAGGACAACCCGGTTAGCCTTCCAGATGAAAAAATAATAATTTACAACTACAAGGACACACTATTATTCACAACGGACGAAGAAGAAACTATCAGGGTAGACACAGCGCTACTGGATAAAATCAGGCTCGAGGATGAGTTGCGATTTGTCCAGGGCGATTACGAAGTCTTAGGTTTCTTGTTCAAGGGACAGTATGACAGATTTGTTGTAATTGCTGCGGCAACTGACATTTATGGTTACAAACGACTAAGAAACCTTGTTTTTATTCTCCTGATTGTTTTTTCAATTAGCCTCGTGATCGTTTCCATTTCAGGTTGGATTTATGCTGGACGGGCGTTACGGCCCATAGCCTCGGTTGTCGACCGTGTATCAGAGATTTCTATAGCGAGCTTAAATTTACGGGTTGACGAGGGGAACGCTAAGGACGAAATAGCCAGGCTTGCTCAGACTTTTAACAGTATGCTTTCACGGCTGGAGACGTCCTTTACTACTCAAAAGAATTTTATAGCTAACGCGTCGCATGAATTACGAACACCACTTACTGCGATAACCGGTCAACTGGAAGTAACGATGTTAAACACACGTTCGGGAGAAGATTATAGAAAAGTAATTAACTCAGTATTAGAAGACATTAAAAACCTGAACAACCTTTCTAATCGCCTGTTGTTACTGGCTCAGACCTCATCGGCAGAAAAGCATACGAAGTTCTCTTACCTTCGAATAGACGAAATGATGTGGCAGGTGAAAGAAGAGCTTTTAAAGCATCACCCATCGTTTGTCATCAACATCGACCTAAGCGAAAGTCTTGACGATGAAACGAAACTAACCATAAAAGGCGATGAGCAGCTAATAAAGATCGCCCTGTCAAATTTGATAGAAAATGGGTGCAAATATTCGATCAATCAAACCACTGACGTATACATTGACGCCGCAAGAACCGGGTTGTCGGTATCATTTAAAGATACCGGGATTGGAATTCCTGTCGATGATCTGGCGAATATTTTTGAACCTTTCTATCGCGGGAGTAATACCAAAAAGATTCGAGGTCATGGAATTGGCCTTTCTATGGTAAAAGGAATTATGAAAATTCATGATGGAACAATCAGAATTACTTCGGCCGAACGTATAGGTACCACCATCACGGTTGATTTTCCGACCATAAACGATAACCAATTTTAATTCAAATTTAATCTGGTCTTAATCCGAAACTTATCATTCACTCGTACCTTACGAGCTCCGAGTAGAAAGAATGTCAGGTTTACAGGGATTTGATTACCTGACAAAGCCCATCAACGCAAAAAAAACGTGATGGGCTTTTATTTTAATCGAGAATTAATCCGCATTTAACGCCATCCTTATTTACCTGCCGTTATTTTGAATATAAACAAATTATATGCAACCTTTTAAAAGCTCAAAAGCAATTGCCATGGTGACAACTGCTTTATTTATCGGCAGCCTTTTTTGGCTGATGAACACAAAACGCGTGAACAGTTCCCTGGAGACAGGGCTACAAGATGAAAGACTCAAGTCTGAAGAATACCTATCAGAAAAATTGTTGTTAGAGAGGGATCTGCTGAAGATCAAAGATGAACTTCTAATACTGCAAGGAACTAACGCAGAACAGGGAGATTTAGTGAAAAGTATGTCTACTAAATTAGCTAACCAGGAAGCAGAATATGATCGTATGAAGAAACAGAATATTTCCCTTCACCAGATCAAAAAGCAAAGGCAAGAATTAATAGCGCTCCAAAGTCAATTGGAAAACGAACTTCAATCTATCAAATTGTCGCACGCGGAATTAGAGACTAAGAATAATGAATTGACTCATTCGGTTGCATCTCTCCAGGATCGAAATCGAATCTTAATGGATGACCTCAACCGGGCCATGTTTGCCGCTGTAGATCACTCACAGATCCAGGCATTGAAAGGAAAGAAGGAAAAACTTACAATTCGTGCCCGGAAAACCAATAAACTGATTGCAAACTTCGAAGTGCCAGCCAACCTCAAAAACTTGAGCTTCCGGATAGTTGATTCGAAAGGGAATTCGCTAACACAAAAGGACGGAACCATGGCCTCAACCATTTCCCCTTCAGATAAAAGCTATATGGCCACAACGGATTCCGAATCAATCAGCAGTAAGCTGCAAAAGGTAGAGATGGTATTTATCCCAAAGGCAAGATTGGAAACTGGTGTCTATACCGTAGAGATCCTTAACGAAAATCTGTACGTAGGGACTCTCAAAGTAAAATTAAAATAAATGTTAATCATGGAAGGCAAAGCTTGTATTCAGGCTAAGCTTTCCATGTCCTACTTAAACAACAAGAAATGAATTCAAAAACCCAATGTTGCCTTTTAATAGAGGACGATCCGGAAGACCAGGAGTTTTTTCTTGATGCTTTGCACAGTGTATCCGCTAATACTGGATGCTACGCCGTTTCGAACGGAGAAGAAGCCTTATTTATGCTGCAGCATGAAAGACTGAGTCCTGATTTCATATTTACGGATGTCAACATGCCTCGTATGGGAGGGCTGGAGTTCCTTAAGAAGATCAAACGAATAGAAAGCCTTCAAAATATTCCTGTGATAGTCTATTCATCAAATTATTCAGAAGATGAAGCTCAAAAGGTTAAACAATTAGGAGCTTTAGCGGTCTATTGCAAGACAAGAATCAGCGCACTCAAAGATATTCTAAAAAAGTACTTTCACGATTCACGAGAAGCTACAATACTTTGATGGCAGGACTAGTCTACCTTAATGCCATACCTAGCGTTTTGGATATCGTTTCCTTTTTTCAACTGCGCCACCCTTGAATATTAATTGACCTCCCCTCACGGGCCTTGCAATCCGGGATGGAATCGATTGGGTTCTTTATTCCATTTTTATTCTTCCACTGTGAGCACCCAGCTGTCGGGAAATTGAAAATCAGTAAGGTCTCTGTATTGATTTCGTATTTCGCGCGTCTCTTCAAGATTGCCGGAACTGAATACAACGACGTAGTATAACTTCTTTTCCGAGACAAACCCGAAACTGTTTTCATGTCCGCGGTCGCGAAGCATGTTGCTGTAGCGCCCGGCATTTAACTTTGACTTGAATGCGCCGACAATCACATAGTTCGCGTTCTCCAATTCGTCAGGGTGTGCGCCTTTCTTAACGATCTCGTGTCTTGGCTCCGGCGCTTTCACCGGCTCTTCAACCACCAGCGGGGGTTCCGGTTTTACTTCATCCTGCTTGGGAAGGATCTCTTCGACTTGTTCCTGTACCACGGGCTGATTCTCTGGCTCCGCAACTTCCGGCACCTTTGGAATCGAATCCTCCTTCACCTCCTCAGCCACTTCCTCCGGCTCCGTTTCCTTCTTCTCAATCTTGTCTTTCTTCTTCACTTTCCCAAATACGAGGTTAGCTCCGATGTGGGCATCGGCACGGCTGGCGCGTGAAGGATAAACAAAGCTGTTCGCCCTGTCGGACGTCGCATAGATCTGTAGTGCCGCGAGCTTGAGTGCTATGCCCGCACCGATATTGGTGATCTGCTTGTTCTGGTAGGTGATGCCCACCGTTGCATTTATAAGCCTGCGGATCTGAAGGTTATATCCCAGGCTTATCGCAGGGTCTACACGTTTGTTAAACATATCAAAATATACCAGGAGGCTGAAGTTGTTCATGTTCAGCAACCGGTAATTGATCCCGGCGTAGAACTTTCCTGTAAGGGACGTTCTGAAAGTATTTCCTGTGGTTTCGGTGGTCGTGTAAAGACTTT